>JAEWIH010000055.1 GCA_023387245.1 Bacillota bacterium
GTGTTGATGTCGATAATAATTTTGAGGCTATGTATATTATTAGTAGCGATAAAAAAGATGTGATTAAACAATTACAAACAGAAGCAAAAAAAGCTGATAACATTTATTTAGCTACCGATCCTGATCGAGAGGGCGAAGCTATTTCATGGCATTTAGCACAAGTTTTGGATTTAGATATTAATTCAAATAATCGAGTTGTTTTTAATGAAATTACTAAAAATGCTGTTACGAAAGCATTTTCTAATCCGCGTAAAATTGATATGAATTTAGTTCATTCTCAAGAAACTAGAAGAATTTTAGATCGAATAATTGGTTTTAAATTATCAAAACTGTTACAGTCTAAAATTAAGTCAAAGTCTGCTGGTAGAGTACAGTCGGTGGCTTTAAGGATGATTGTTGAAAAAGAGCGAGAAATTTTAAAATTTAAACCAGAAGAATACTGGAGTATAGAGGCTTGTGTTTTAAAGCCTAAAAAGTTTAAAGTAGAGTTAGTTAAGTATAAGAATAAAAAAATAAAAATTAAAAATGAAGCTGAGAAAGATCAGATTTTATGTGAGTTAACTAATAAATTATTGATTAATAAAATTGATATAAAAACTAAGCATAAAAGTCCTAAATTAGCCTTTAATACTTCTTCTTTACAGCAAGAAGCTGCGAATAAATTGAATTTTAATGCGAAAAAAACGATGCGGATTGCTCAAAAATTGTATGAAGGTGTTGAATTATCGACTGGATTAGAGGGTTTAATTACTTATATGCGTAGCGATTCTACACGGTTGAGTGATGATTTTGTTAAATCTACTTTAGGATATATAGAGGATAATTTTGGTAAGGAATATGTTGGTAAATATAAATTTTCTTTAAAAGATAATAGTCAAGATGCTCATGAGGGAATTAGGGTTACTAATATTAATTATAAGCCTGAAGATATTGAAAAATATTTGAGTAATGATGAATTTAAGTTATATAGTTTAATATATTATCGAACATTGGCTTCATTGATGAAAGATGCTAGTGTTGAACACATTAGTGTTTCTTTTAGTGATAATGATTATGTATTTAGTACAACAGGTAATCGGATTACATTTGATGGTTATTTAAAGGTTTATAGTAAATATGAGACAACTAAGGATGTGATTTTGCCTAAATTAATAGAAGGTCAAATACTTGATGTTGATAAATATGATTGTTTACAACATTTTACTCAACCACCATTAAGATTTAATGAAGCACGTTTAATAAAAGAAATGGAAGAAAATGGGATAGGGCGTCCTAGTACTTATGCAAGTATTATTGAGACAATTTTGTTTAGAAATTATGTTGTTTATGAAGCTGCTACTAAAGGAGGTATTAAGGTTTTTATTCCGACTGAACAAGGTATATTGACTAGTGATAAATTGAGTGAAAATTTTAATTCTATTATTAATATTGAATATACTGCGCATATGGAAACAGAATTAGATCAAATATCGGAAGGTAGTATAGATTATATAAATTCATTGCGTGAATTTTATACTGATTTTTCTAAATTAGTTGATAGAGCTTATACTAATATGGAAAAAATTGCGCCGACATATACTGGTGAGTTGTGTCCTGAGTGTAATAATCAATTAGTTATTCGTAATGGTAGATTTGGTCAATTTATTGCTTGTGAAAATTATCCTAGTTGTAAATTTCATAAACCGTTAGCTGTTAAAGAAAAAAAAGAAGCAGAGTTAACTGGTGAGTTGTGTCCTGAGTGTAATAAGCCTTTAGTTTATAGAATTTCTAAATATAAAACTAAATTTATTGCTTGTTCTGGCTTTCCTAAGTGTCGTTTTGTTAAAAAAATTTCTAAAGAGGAAGAGGAAAATGCGGGTTAGGGTTATTGGTAAAGGATTAGCTGGTTGTGAGGCTTGTTATCAATTAGCTAAAAGGGGATTTAGTGTTGATTTTATTGATATGCGTCCTAATAAAATGACTTTGGCTCATAATAATGATAAGTGCGCTTGGTTAGTTTGTTCTAATTCATTAAGAAGTGATAATGTTTTAAATGCGGTTGGTTTATTAAAGGCTGAAATGCGTTTATTAGATAGTATAATTATGCAAGCGGCTGATTATGCTAAATTGCCAGCGGGTAGTGCTTTAGCTGTTGATCGTGATTTATTTAGTGATTATATTGAAAATAAATTAAAGTCCTTTAATAATATAAATTGGATTTGTGAAGAATATAATGAAATTGATGTTAATGATTTAGTTCCGACGATTATTTGTGCTGGTCCATTGGCATCTGATAGTTTATGTAATAGTATTAAGAATTTGTTTCAATTGGATAATTTAAGTTTTTTTGATGCAGTTGCTCCTATTATTAGTAGTGATAGTATTAATTATGATATAGCTTATTTTAAATCTCGTTATGATAAAGGCGAGGGAGATTATTTGAATTGTCCTATGGATCGTGAACAGTTTGAAAAATTTTATTATGCTTTGATTAATGCTGAATGTGTAACATTAAGAGACTTTGAAAATGATAAAGTTTTTGAAGGGTGTATGCCGATAGAGGTTATGGCTAAGCGGGGAATAAAAACATTAACTTTTGGTCCTTTAAAGCCAGTGGGATTAGATCATAATAATAAAAGACATTTTGCGGTTGTTCAATTACGGCAAGATAATGTGGCTAAAACATTATATAATTTAGTTGGTTTTCAGACACATTTAACGTTTAAAAGTCAAGAAGAGATTATTAAATTAATTCCGGGGTTAGAGAATGCTAAAATTGTTAGATATGGTGTTATGCATAGAAATACTTACATTAAGTCGCCAGAAATTATTAATCAGTATTATCAATCTAAAAAATATCATCATATTTATTTTGCTGGTCAAATTAGTGGTGTTGAAGGTTATGTTGAATCGGCGGCTTCAGGATTGTTAGCAGCTTTAAAGCTTGCTGGTGGTGATAATTTTGATTTTCCTTTAGAA
>JAEWIH010000141.1 GCA_023387245.1 Bacillota bacterium
CTAATTTCTAAATATTCTTTTAATTGTTCCATTTTATTTTCTCCTTTATTTTTTCTATTGTATCTAATAATAATCTTTCATTTAATCCTGGATATAAAGTATATTCAGTCATTAAATTTAAATATGATAAAGACATTCCATAAATTAATGTATCTTTTAAACTTAAACCTTTACTAAATCCATAAATTATACCAGCAACTAAACCATCGCCTGCCCCATTGACATTAATAACATCTAAAGCATCGATACTACAAAAACCAAAATCATTACTATTATGATAATATAAACCATCAGCTCCTAAACTAATAATAACATTTTTAATACCTAAATTAATTAAATACTCTCCACAAAAACAAACATCATTGCGATTATTAATTTCGAAACCACTCAAGGCGCTAGCCTCATATTTATTAACCTTTAAAACATCGATTTTATTTAAAAATGTTTTTAACTTAACAACTTTAGTAGTCGAAGTGCCATCAACAACTTTTAATGCTTTTTGATTAGCTAAATATTCTAAAGCAGAAATCGATAAATTAGTATCAAAAAACAAAATTGGATAATCATTAATAAATTGTTGAATTTGTATAAAATAATTTGAATTTAAATTATTTAAAATCGACATATCATTAATTGCTAGTATTAATTCACCATTTTTATCTAAAATCCCATTATAAGTCGACATTCTTTGACCTGGAATAATATTTAAATGTTCAATATTTACAGATTGTTGTTTTAATTCAGTAATTACTTTTTTACTATAATAATCATCACCAATAGCACTAATAAAAGCAACTTTAGACATTAAACTAGCAATATTTTGACAAATATTAAAAGCCACTCCCCCAAAATTATAATTTATTTTACCGACATTGGAATCATACATAATCATATCATTATTACAACTACTAATAATATCTAAATTACAACCACCAATAACTAAAACTTTTTTCATAAAAATATCCTATAGCATTTTAATTATAACATATTTACCAAAAAAGGCTCTTGACATAATTATCAAGAGCCTTTTTATTATTGAGACAACTTAACTAACTGATTATAACGGCGTTGAGCATCTAGTGCTGATTGTTCTAGCAACTGTTCAGCCTGTAGCGGATTAATTACCGACAATTGATTATAACGACGATTAGTCAATACAAAATCTTTATATTTACTAAAATCAGGTTTACGTGAATCAATAGTTAAAGGTTTTTCTAAGTTATTTGGATTATAACGATATAATGTCCAATAACCACACTCTACAGCCATCTTTTGTTGTACTTGATGATTAGCTAAACCGCCCTTAATACCATGTTCGATACAAGGAGAATAAGCTAAAATTAATGATGGACCATCATAAGCCTCAGCCTCTTTTAAGGCCTTAATTGTTTGAACACGATTAGCACCCATCGAAATTGAAGCAACATAAACATGTCCATAAGTCATCGCAATCATACCCATATCTTTTTTAGCCGTTTGTTTACCCGCTGCAGCAAACTTCGCAATCGCACCAGTAGGAGAAGATTTAGAAGCCTGACCACCAGTATTAGAATAAACTTCGGTATCTAAAATCAAAATATTAACATTTAAGTTATTAGCAATAACGTGATCCAATCCACCATAACCAATATCATAAGACCAACCATCACCACCAACAATCCAAACAGATTTAGAAACAAAATCACGCTTAAATGACAATAATTCTTTAGCCAATGGATGATCGCTAGACTCTAAACATTCAGTAAATGAACCAACAACTGCTCTTTGTTTATCACGATTATTATCAGCATCCAAATATTGTTGAATTGTTGCTTTCAATTCAGCATTATCAGACTCATTCATGATTTGAGTAGCTAAATTAGCAATCTTATTTTGTTTAGTCAATTGAGCACCCTGCATACCATAACCAAACTCTGCAGCATCTTCAAATAGTGAATTAGCCCAAGCAATACCTTGACCATTTTTATCCTTAACAAAAGGAGAAGAAGGAATTGAACCACAATAAATTGAAGAACATCCTGTAGCATTGGCAATCATCATGTCACTACCAAACAATTGAGAAACTAAACGATAATAAGGTGTTTCACCACAACCAGCACAAGCCCCAGAATTTTCAAAATATGGCATCAAAAATTGTGAACCCTTAATTGAATCTGTCGGGAAATATTCTGACTTATAACGAGTATCGCGATAAATATAATTTGCCAACGGAGCAAATTGTAGTGAATGATGAATATCTTCCATCACTAACGCCTTCTTACCACCCTTACCGGACACTCAACAGCACACAATGAACATCCAACACAATTATCTGGCGAAACTTGTACTCGATAACGTAAATGTTCTACACCTTTACCTTGAGCAGGCAAAGTTTCAAATTCCATTGGAGCATTTTTAATTTCATTTTCATCTAATAAGAAAGTTCTAATAGTACCATGTGGACAAACAAATGAACAGAATCCACACTGAATACAATTTTCCGGATACCAAACAGGTACATTAGTCGCAATAGCACGATGTTCTTCAAATGCTGAATTGTTATGGAATTGACCATTTAAAATATCTTCTTCAATAAATACTGAAGTCGGAACATCATAACCTTCCATCGCATTAATTGGATTAACAAAGGCATCATAATAACTATTTCCAGTTTCTTCAACAAAACGGCGCCCTGTAGGTAAATCTTTCCACTCAGGTTTAACTTTAATTTCATATAAACCTTCATGCCCTTTATCGATAGCCAAATGGTTTAGGGCCACAACATCTTCACCTTTTTTACCATATGTCTTAGTAGCCATTTCTTTCATATATTGAAGCGATTGTTCATATGGAATAATTTGAGGGTTTAAGTAGAAAAATGAAGATTGTAAAATCGTATTAGTATGACGACCCATACCAATCTCTTCAGCAATCGCCTTAGCATCAATAATAAAGAATTTAGCCTCTTTAGTAGCCAATTGCTTTTTAACACGATTAGGCAACATATCCTCAATATCTTCAGGTTTAAAAGTTGTATTTAGTAAAAACGTACCACCCTTAGATAAATTATCTAGCATATTATAACGAACTAAATAAGAATCTAGCGAACAAGAAATAAAATCAGCATCTTTAATATAGTATGTCGAACGAATCGGTGTCGGACCAAAACGCAAGAATGAACGAGTAGCACCACCAGCTTTTCTAGAATCATAAGCAAAATATGCTTGTGAATATAAATCAGTATGATTACCAATAATCTTAATTGAAGACTTATTAGCCGAAACTGTACCATCAGATCCTAAACCATAGAAAATACAACCTGTAGCCGTTTTTTCAACATTAAAATTAGGATCAGCCGGTAATGATAAATGAGTAACATCATCATTAATCGAAATAGTAAAGCCATCAAAAGGATTATCGCTATTTAAATGATCATAAACAGCTTTTAATTCATTTGGCTGTGTATCTTTACTAGATAGACCATAACGACCACCAATAATTAAAGAAATATTTTGGAAACCATTTAACGCCGCAAAAGTATCTAGGAATAGAGGTTGATTTGAACCCGGTTCTTTTGTTCTATCCAAAACAGCCACTTTAGTAACAGTAGCAGGAATAACTTTTCTTAAATATTCCATTGAGAAAGGACGATACAAATGAACTTTAACCATACCAACTTTTTCGCCTTGTTGATTTAGTTTATCAATAACCTCACTTAAAGCTTGAGTAACAGAACCCATAGCCACAATCACGCGCTCAGCCTCAGGATGACCGTAGTAAACAAACGGCGCATATTTACGTCCAGTAATTTGCGAAACCTTTTCCATATATTCCGCAACAACTTCAGGAATTTTTGCTATGTGCAAGTTTTGAGCCTCACGACCTTGGAAAGCAATATCATCATTTTCAGCACCACCACGTGTAATTGGATTTGTATGTGGATTTAGTGCATTAGCTCTAAATTTTTCCAAAGCCTCAACATCAATTAACTCTTTAAATTTATCTAAATCAATTTCCTCAATTTTTTGAATTTCATGAGAAGTTCTAAAACCATCAAAAAAATGAATAAAAGGATGTGATGCTTTAATTGCACTTAAATGAGCTACACCCGCTAAATCCATCGCCTCTTGAACAGAATGCGAAGAAATCATCGCTACACCAGTAGCTCTTGCTGAATAAATATCAGCATGATCACCAAAAATAGATAATGATCTTGTAGCAATCGAACGAGCAGCCACATGCACAACTGCCGGTAATAATTCACCAACCCATTTATAAATGTTTGGTATCATTAATAATAAACCTTGAGAAGCCGTAAAAGTAGTAGCTAAGGCTCCAGCCTGTAAAGCACCATGGACCGCACCAGCAGCACCAGCTTCAGAATGTAATTCAAATACTTTAACAACTTGACCAAACAAGTTTTTTCTTTGTTGCGATGCCCAAGCATCAACCAATTCACCCATTGTAGATGATGGTGTAATCGGATAGATAGCACTATATTCAGTAAATGCATAAGCCACATGAGCAGCAGCAGTATTACCATCAATAGTCATAAATTTCTTATCACTAGCCATTGTCACTTATTTTCCCCCTTTTTCATCTAACCAAGTAAAATTATAAACTATCCATAATTTTTTTTCTAGCTTTTTCTAAAAAAAATAATAATATTATCAAAATCTAAAATCAATTGCAAGCCAAACGTTCATTTTTTAACAATTTTATGCTTGACACGAAGCTGGGGCTAATTGTTATAATGGATACCAAATTATTAATAAGGAGATAAATAATGAGAAAATTATATATCGTCAGACATGGACAAACACTATTTAATTTAAGGCACAAAACCCAAGGTTGGTGTGATTCACCATTAACACAACTTGGCATAAGGCAAGCACAAACAGTGTATGAATATTTTAAAGAAAATAATATAACATTTGATGGTGTCTATTCTTCAACTTCTGAAAGATGTTGCGATACAACTGAAATTATTACCTCTCAAAATTATACTCGCTTAAAGGGTTTAAAAGAATGGAATTTTGGAATTTTAGAAGGAGAGCCAGAAGATTTACAACGATCAAGACAACCTTGGTCAGGTACTATTGCTAATACACATGGCGACTACTTTGTGCGCTTTGGTGGTGAATCTGATATCCAGGCCCAAACAAGAGTCGATGATACTATTCAATCGATTATTAAAAATAATCATCAAAATACACTATGTATTAGCCATGGTGGTGCGATGTGGCTTTTCTTTTTAAAACATAATAATATTAAAGAATTAAATGGAAATAAAATGGCCAATTGTTGTATTTTAGAATATGAAATTGATGATGATAATAATTTGAATTTTGTTCAATTGATTAATCCTGCCAAAGATTGTGTATAAATACGGTCACAAAGAGCATATAAATTTACTGGTTTATTATTTTTAGATATGATGAATACGTCTTAAATGGAGGTTTTATGAATTATTTAAATTTAATTGGTAACACACCAACAGTAAGTTATAAAAATATTTTTGTTAAATTGGAAAAATATAATTTATCAGGAAGTGTTAAAGATAGAGCTGTATTAGGGATTTTAAATGATATGCAACAAAAAGGACAATTAACTAAAGATACAGTAATTGTTGAAGCTAGTAGCGGAAATACTGGAATTTCACTGGCTATGTTAGCCCCAAAATTTAATGTCAAAGCTATTATATTTATGCCTCAAAGCGTATCTAAAGAGCGCCGAGCTTTAATTCAGGCTTATGGAGCGACATTAAATATTGTTGCTGGTCCAATGTCATTAGCGGTTAAGCAGGCTAATGAATTAATTGCTAGTGATCCTAATACTTACATTTCACTCAATCAATTTAATCATCCTGCTAACCCTGCTTTCCACGAAGCTACAACTGGGCCAGAAATTTTAAAAGCGGTGCCTGATATTGATGTTTTTGTTGCTGGATTTGGGACAGCGGGTACTATTGTTGGTACTAGTCGGGCTATTAAAAAACAACGTGATTTATATGTTATCGGTGTTGAACCTGCTAAATCACCATTAATTAGTCAAGGAACGGCTAGCCCTCATAAAATTATGGGTATTGGGGCCGATTTTGTTCCTGGAATATATGATAGTAGTTTAGTTGATGAAATTGTTACAATTAGTGATGAAGATGCTATTGATATGATGATCCAATTTAGTAAAGACACAGGAATTGGTGTTGGAATTAGTTCGGGTGCTAACATTTTGGCTGCCTTAAATTATGCTAATAAACATACTGATAAAAAAGTTGTAACTATTGCTCCTGATGGACTTGAAAAATATTTAAGCATAATTAGTGAATAAATATGATTTCTAAATATATATACAATCTTAAAAGAATTAAAGAAGTAGATCCTTCTTCTAAATCTTTATTAGAGAGAATGTTTTTATATCCTCATTTATATGCCCTCTTTTTTTATCGTATTGGTCATCTGTTTTATATTATTCATTTATATTTTATTGCGAGATTATTTAGTCAAATTGGTAGATTTTTGACCGGAATTGAAATTCATCCTGGTGCTAAAATTGGGAAAGGTTTAATTATTGATCATGGCATGGGAGTTGTAATTGGTGAAACGGCGATTATTGGTGATGATTGTCTACTTTATCATGGTGTTACTTTAGGTGCTAATGGTAAGGATAAAGACAAAAGACATCCGACTCTTAAAAATCGGGTTATGGTTGGGGCAAATGCGACATTGTTAGGTAATATTACAATTGGTAATAATGTTCAAATTGGTGCTAATTGTATAGTTAATTTTGATGTAGAAGATAATTTGGTTGTATATGGAAAAAAGGCTAATAAACATTCAAAACCTGGAGATTATTGTATTATTGAAAATATTAATAATCGCTAAAAAGTAAAAAAAGATATTTTTATTTAAAAATTGATTGTTTTATAATATAATTATAAATAGCGAAAGGAAATTGAAAATTATGGCAAAAGTAATTTTAGTAGGATCAAATCATGCTGGTACAGCATGCGCAAACACAATACTTTCATATCCTGGTAATGAAGTAACTATTTATGATCGTAATTCAAATATTTCATTTTTAGGTTGTGGAATGGCGTTATGGATTGGTAAACAAATAAATGGTAGTGATGGTCTTTTCTATCAAAAACCAGAAAATTTTGTTGCTAAGGGTGCTAAAGTATTTATGAATAGTGAAGTTTTAAGTGTAGATCCAGCTTCTAAGACTATTAAAGTTAGATTAGAAGATGGCACTGTTACAACTGATAACTATGATAAATTAGTATTAGCTACTGGAAGCACTCCAAATACTATTCCTGTAGAGGGTTGTGATTTAGAAAATATTCAAAAAGTTAAATTATTCCAACATGCTCAAGAAGTAATTGATAAATTAGAGTCCAAAGAATTTGAAAATGTAGTTGTTTTGGGTGGCGGTTATATTGGAATCGAATTAGCTGAAGCATTTGAAAGATTAAATAAGAAAGTTACTTTAATTGATATGGCTGATCGTATTTTGAGCGGTTATTTTGATAAAGAATTTTCTGATGATATGTATCATAAAATGCAAGAACATAATATTAAATTTGCTTTAGGTGAAAAATTAGTTAAATTTGAGGGAGAAGATGGCAAAGTTAAGCGAGTAGTCACTGATAAAGGCACTCATGCTGCTGATATGGTAATTGTGGCTGTTGGTTTCCATCCAAATACAGAACTAATGAAAGACCAACTAGATACATTTGTAAATGGCGCTTATTTAGTTAATCGTCATCAAGAAACTTCGATTGAAGACATTTATGCGATTGGTGATTGTGCGACATTATATGATAATGCTAAAGAACAAGTTTCTTATATTGCCCTAGCAACAAATGCGGTTCGTTCTGGTTTAGTTGCTGCTCATAATATTTGTGGCACAAAGGTTGAAAGCTTAGGTGTACAAGGTTCTTCTGCTTTAATGATTTATGATTATAAATTAGTATGTACTGGTTTAAGTGTTGATGGTGCTAAACGTTTTAATGTTGATGTTGATTATGTTGATTTTGAAGATACTCAAAAACCAGCATTTATTGAACATAACAATCCAAAAGTTAAAATTAGAATCGTTTATCGTAAAGATGATAATGTGATTGTTGGTTGCCAATTAGGTTCTGAATATGATTGTTCAGCATTAATTAATATGTTCTCATTAGCTATTCAAAAGAAAGTTACTATGGCTGAATTGGCATTATGCGACATATTCTTCATGCCTCATTTCAATCAACCATATAACTATGTAACAATGGCAGCCTTAACATGGTTAAATAATACATTAGGTCTCAAATAATAAGTATCAATAAATATAAAAAGAAAGTTCGCTTTAAATAGCGAACTTTTTATTTTAGTATTATTTAACACCTGTTTTTGGTAATAGCGGTGTTGTTGGTGTTATTGGAATAGTTGGAGTTGGAGGAGTTGGTACCTCTTTTAAAGAATTATTAATATCAACAACTACCTCTTGACCATTAACTATGTTTTCTGTCGTGATTATATTATTTTTATAAATGATATTATATTTAGAATCATCTTTTTCAACTACTTTATAAGTTATTTTCTGATTATTAGCTTCTAGTGGTAAATTACTAAATGTAGCTTCATAATTATTAGCCTTATTTAAAATTATTTTATCAATTAAAAATGGATTAAGGACATTAGTAACATTATACAACTCAATCTCTACTTCTGTATTATCAGAATTTTTAATATCATCTAATTTTTTATCCCATGATTTTAATACTTTTAAATCAAACTCTTTATCTTTTTCACCAATAATTACAGTACCATTTGTTGCTACTGCTCCACCTCTGGCTGAGCGATTGTTAAAAAATAATATTGTAGCATTCGATTTTGCTAGAGAATGGTCTACATTCAAGGTTTCACCTTTAATTGCTGTTTCTAATTTTTGATTAGTAATATTTGGTAATAAAGTTTGATTATTTGGGTAGCGTTGAATATTATCACCAATTGAAGATCCGTCAACATACCATGATATTTTACCGCCGCCAAGCATTCTATTACCGATAGTAATAGTAAAATCTTTATTTTTTATATCTACATCATTACTATTATTAGCAGATTCGCTACTAACTTTAGTAACTGATCCTATGTCAGAACCACCTCGATCTGCTTTATTATTGACAAAAATAGCAGAATTACTATTGTATACTTCACTATTACCTGTAGGACAAAACCATACAGCACCACCAACACCATTATATAAATTGACTGTTTGACCATAGTAATTCCAAACTACATTTTCTATATCCAAGTCCTTAGTAGCAACATTATTTTCAAAATAAGCATTATTTAATTTTAATACATGAGGAACAGATGATAAATATATCGCACCTCCAAATCTAGTGGCACTATTATTATCAAATGTTGCTTTAGTAATATCAAAATCACTACTATTTACATAAATTGCGCCTCCTGCTATACTAGCAACATTTGATTTAAATTCACCACCACTAATACTAGCCTTAGAGCGCCACATCCATTGACGATAGTTTCTTAAACCTGCAGCAGTTGCTAAAGAATAAACTCGAGAACCACCATTATTTCCTACCCCTTCTCGCCATCTATCATTTATAACGATTGCTCCACCATGATTAGAAATATTTGATTCAAAAATACCACCAGTAATTGAGGTTAAAGTATTCCAGTCCGAAAACAATACTCCTCCTCCATTTTTATAAGCTCGATTATTTTTAAATGTTCCGCCATTAATATTAATTTTCGAAATGATTGAGCCATTATTTATACCTTGATTACCAGTTTCTACATCATAAACAGAGCTAGAGGCATGAATAACTCCACCCGATCTAATAGCTTTATTGTTTTCAAATAAACCATCATTGATAGTTGCATGCGAACCATTAAATATACTAATAACACCACCAAAACCAGCATAATTATTTCTAAATGCTCCGCCATTAATAATTAATTTAGTGTTTCTTCCAAATAGGGTAATAGCACCAGTCCCAAAATTACCTTTTGGACTATTAGAATTTAAATTAGCATCACTAAAATAATCTTGATTGATAAGCCCGTTACCTTCAATTGTTCCCCCATTAATTTCTACTATCGCTCCTGATTGGATGGCAATAGCACTTCCTTTGGCCGACCAAATAGTATCGGTACGATTATCCCAATCTACAAACGGCGCATTGGCTATTGTTGATACAGAATTTAAAATATTATTACTAATTAAAACATCATTTATAACTAAACGACCATTATCTTTTACCAAAATTGGTGCTGTTTTCATACCACGATTTTTAGAATTAATAAATGATGCATGCTCAATAATGACTTGACTTTGGTTATCTTGAATAGTAATAAAAACACCATTATCGGTTATTTCCATATCTTTATTAATGTTATCGCGATTACCATCAAAAACTAAATTAGCATTTTTACTACCTGCTAAAGTTAGTTTAGCGCCACCACTAACTAAAAATAAACCTTTACCATAAGTTCTGCTATCTTCGATAGTCATACTTTCATCTAAAATCAATCTAGCAAGACTACCATCGTCTTTAATAGTAATATTACTAGTAGCTGGTAAAACAATTTGTTCAGTAAAAATTATGTCATTTTTAATAATAATTACTTGATTTCCTCCACTATCAATCGCTTTTTTAAGTTCATTAAAATTAGAGACTTCAACTTCATTTATTGCACTAACAATAAGTGAATAATTAACTAATCCTATTAATAATGTAAATATCATTAATATTTTCAATAATGACTTCATTTTTTAACACCTACCCTCCTTGAAAACAACTGATATATATACATATATATAAAGCACTTATTTTGGTCAAGAAAATAAAGTATATAACCTTTATATTTAAAGATATTTTATATAAAACTTAAGGCGACATATCTTGTTTAATAAAATGTCGCTTTTATTGAAAAATGTCGCTAAAAAATGTATAATGATGTTGGAGGTAATATGTATATAGAATCACAAAATTTAGAATTAAAAGTAAAATATACAGACAACATAGTAAGAGAGATAGTAGCTTTTTTAAATTCAGAGGGCGGAATTATATTAATAGGTGTAAAAGATGATGGAGAGATTGTTGGTGTAAATAATATAGATGAGATTTTTAGAAAGCTAGCTGATGATATAACTACAAAAATAGAGCCTAATCCTGTAGATGAAGTGAGAGCTGAAATAAAATTTGACAAAGGAAAGAGTTTAATAGCTATAAATATTAATAAAGGTAATCGCAGTATATATTGTATTAAGAAATATGTATTTTCTAGTGTTGGTTATCCTATAAGAATCGGAACAACTTGTAGAGAAATGGCTCCTGAACAAATTAGAATAAGATATGAAGAAAACTTTATAGATAGCGAATATATGTTAAAAAAACCATCTTCACTCAAAGACTTAACTTTTAGAGAATTTAGAATATATTATTCAGAAAAAGGTTATCATTTAGAAGATGATTCATATAAAATAAATTTTAATATGTTGACTAAAGATCAAGAATATAATTTATTAGCAGAATTATTGGCAGATAAAAATAATATTCCACTTATATTTGTAAAATTTAATGGACAAACTAAGGCTAGTATATCGCAAAGAAATGATTATGGTTATGGATGTATACTAACAACATATTTTAAAATTAAAAATAGACTAGAAGCAGAAAATATATGTTTTTCAAATACTACATTAAGACCTAGAAAAGATAAATATTTATTTGATTTTGATTGTGTTAATGAAGCGTTGATAAATGCTTTAATCCACAATGATTGGACAATATCGCAACCTCAAATTTTTATTTTTTCAGATCGATTAGAAATACTTTCCCATGGCGGTTTACCAAAAGGAATGAGTGAAGAAGACTTTTTTAAAGGCATAAGTAGACCGAGAAATAAAACTTTAATGAGAATATTTTTAAATTTAGGATTATCGGAGCATACAGGACATGGTATTCCGACAATAATTAGTAAATATGGAAAAGAAGTGTTTGATATCAGTAACAATTATATACAATGTACAATACCTTTTAGTAAAGAGGTAATAGACAGCGTTTTTGAAGATAACTATGTTTATAAACTAAAACCAAAATTCACTTTAAACAAAAATCAACAAAATATAATAAGACTGCTAATTGAAAAATCAACTTATTCAACAAGTGAATTAGCTTCTAATCTAAAAATAACTCAAAGAACTGTACAAAGAAATATTAATAAATTAGAAAAATTAGGATATATTAAAAAAATTAAAAATGGACGAGCGAGCAATATTATAGTAATTAAAAGTAAGTAAGGTAAAGCGACACTATGGCGACATTTATTGTTATCTAAATTGTCGCTTACTAATTACGCACTTATTATTAAAATATTGTTATTGTTATTATATAATAAAATCAAAGCATACTAGCATTATGACAAAAAAGGAGGAACATATGCGACTATATTCCAATAATATTATAAGATTGTTATTTCAATCTATGTCTCTAATTCTCATGCTTTTTATTGTAAACATAAATGAACGTGCTGCTATCAGTATTTATAATCGATATCCTATATTAGTAATAGTATTATCAATAATTCTTTTATTTGGTATTTTTACTAAAACCAAATTCGCTTTATGCTGTGAAATTTTAAGTTACATATCTTTATTTTCTTTAGTATTGTATAGAATCGTCTTTGAAATGGAGGGATTTATTACTTTAAATACTAACTTATTTGGATTCAGTGAATATTTAAAATTCATCATTGGATTAATTTTATTCTTTACTATATTAATTCATTATTTTAAAACAATTTATTCTCACTTAGTTAATAGAAATGTTGTTTAAATGTATTTAATTATCAACACATAAAAGAGAGGGATAGTTATTTCGCTATCCCTATTAATTTCTATCTCAAAATTCAAAATTATTACATGTTGACATATAAAAATTAAGTTTTTTATAGAAAATCCTACACATCCATCTTTAAGAACCAAAAAATACAAGGATCTGATGGCATATGGGAATCTTCTATTAACATGGATATTCGTATAATTTGGCTATATGAAAATAGAGAATTGATATTTTTGCTATACATAGGACATCATGATATACTAGATAAATTTTAAAAATTATGTTTAGCTGAAAACAAAATTTTTGTAGGTGTAGTTTAAATGCTACATTTTTTTATTTAACGAAAAAGACCAATAATAATGTCATCTTTGTGTCGCTTATACAAATTAACAATATTAGTTGTTTTTTATGGAATGTGCTATTATATTATTATAAAGATTACTAAGGAGGAATATTTATGGGTTTTATTAAAGCTTTTGTTGGCGCATTAGGCGGAACTTTTGCTAATCAATGGTTAGACTATTTAGCCCCTAACAAAAATGTTGCTGATACCGTAGCTATTTATCACGCTACTTTACAAGGGCAAAATAATGGTCGTGGTGAAAATTATAAAGGAAATCATAATATTATCAGTAATGGTTCTAAAATTTTAGTCCCAGAAGGTACAGCATTAATTACTTTGCAAGATGGCCAAATTACAGGATTCATTGCTGAACCAGGAGGTTATATTTTTCAATCAGACGACATTAATTCTCAATCAATATTTGCTGGAAACGGGATTGTCTCTAGCTTAATTAAATCTTCATGGGATAAATTTAAATTTGGTGGTAGTGTTGGTGCTAAACAACAAGCAATTTATGTTAATTTAAAAGAAATTCCTAACAATAAATTTGGTACTCAGTCAGAAATTTATTATGATGATGCCTATTTAGGAACACAAGTAGGTGCACTCACTAGAGGAACTTATACTATCAAAATTGTCGATCCAATTTTATTCATAAAACAATTTGTTCCAATTAAATACTTAAATAATTCAGAACTTGTATTTGATTTTGCTGATTTAGATAATGATGCTTGTAATCAACTTTTTAATGAAACTGTATCATCATTATCAGCCGCTTTTTCAATGTATACCAATGATCCTGCCAGAAATAATAGAATTACAAAAATTCAAAGCGATTCTATTGGCTTTGGTGCAGCGTTATCACAAGCCGTTGAAAATAATTATAAATGGAAATCACAACGCGGCTTAGAAATTGTTCAAACTGCTATTATTGCTATTGAATATGATCAAGATACTAAAGAATTAATTAAAGATGTTAAAAAAGCTGACGCATTAGCTGGAAATCGCGGTAATTCTTTTATGCAACAATCTGTTGCTCGTGGTATTCAAAGTGCTGGAGAAAATGGCGGTGGATCTAACATGGCATTTATGGGTGTCGGTGTTAATGCTGCTGGAGGCATGATGAATAATTATCAACAACCAAATACTACCTCTTCCTACCAAGCTACTTTTAATCAACCTGCTAATAATACTGATCCAACAACAAAATTAATTGAAATGAAAAAATTGTTAGATGCTGGTGTAATTAGCCAAGAAGAATTCGATAAGTTAAAGGCTCAAATTTTAGGATTATAAACTATGAGTACTAATTCTCAAAGTTGTGATAATAAAGAACATGGGCAAGAGAAATGCCCTAAATGTGGAGCAACTGACATTACATTAAATATAAATAGTGGTAATTTGCGTTGTAACTTTTGTCGCTATGAATTTCAATCCACAACTACCAATAATGATGAAGATATTTTCGAATTAAATAGCGAAATTATTAGTAGTGGTTTAAATAAAATTGATAATACTAGTGATGATTTAATTACTATCAAATGTCAAAGTTGTGGTTGCGAAGTAGTAATTGATAGTAAACAAGCCTATCAAGCTCGTTGTCATTGGTGCCGAAATATATTATCACTAAATCATCAAATACCAAATGGTGTTGTTCCTGACAAAGTATTACCTTTTAAAATTGATAAAAATCAAGCTCAAACTATTATTAAAAATTTTGTCAAAAAGCGTCAATTTTTTGCCTTAAAACAATTTAAACAAGAATTCACTACCGACAATATTATGGGAGTATATTTCCCATATATGTTAGTTGACATTAATGCTAATGCTAAATTTAGTGGTCGAGGTGAACATACAAAAAGAACTTATAGTGAAACTGTCGACAAAAAAACAACTACTTATCATGACATATCTATTTATCAAGTTGAGCGTGATTTTGATATTGGTATTTCTGACTTATCTATCGAATCTAATGCTAGAAGACTTCAAAAGGATAATAATCAAGAAACTAATTATATAATTAATGCTATTATGCCATTTGATACTGAAAATTGTGTCAAATGGAATGCTAATTATATTCGAGGCTTTACTTCAGAAAAAAGAGATATCGATGTAGAAGTAATATCTAATACTATTAATAGACAAGCAAAAAATTTAGCCAAATTCCAAATCAATAAAACACTCAATCATTATGATCGAGGCGTATGCTGGCAAAAGCAAGAATTTGGAATTAAAGGAAGAAGATGGGAAAGTGCATATTTACCTGTTTGGCTATATAGCTATCAACAAAAAAATAAATTAATTCATTATGTAGCCCTAAATGCTAGAACAAAAGAAATAATGGGTTCAATACCAGTTGATCATACTAAACTATTTATTTTTTCATTAATAATAGGAATATTTAGTTTATTATGTGCTAAGGGATTAGAAGGAATGGTAAAATCACCATTAGTTTATTTATTAGGTTTAAGTGGGTTTGGCTTCTATTATATAGTCTATAGTATTTATCGAAGCGTTGGCGCTAGACATAATTATGAATACGATACCCAATTTCAAATCAAAAATCTTAAAAAACAAGATTTACATCTTAAAGATCAATCTAGAGTGCGTTCAACAAGGACCGAAAATGCTAATAACGATGTTTTTGATGATGATAGTAGTATATATAATATAATGTTGAACAATGCTAAAAATCTCTTAAATGATAATAATGACATCTTCAAATTATAAGATGTCATTTTATTTTTAATGAATCAATATAACTGTGCTATTGTATCACAGTTTTTTTTGTTATAATTAAAAAAGAAAGGACTTACAAAAATGAATAATACTCAAAAAAAACCTTTTGGCACTATTGATAATCATGATTTTTGGTTATATACTATCGAAAATAATTATTTAAAAGCCGAAATTACTAATTTTGGGGCGACATTAGTTTCGTTAATCGAAAAAACTACTGGACATAATTGTGTATTGAATAACGAAAATGTTAATCAATATTTAGAAAATATTAATGAAGCCTTAGGAGCAACTATTGGTAGAAATGCTAATAGAATTCAAGATGGAAAATTTAAAATTAATAATCAACAATATCAATGTTTTATCAATAATGGACCTAATTCTTTGCATGGTGGTAAAGATGGTTTTATGAAAAAAGAATTTATTATCAAACAACATACTAATGATAGTCTTAG
>JAEWIH010000153.1 GCA_023387245.1 Bacillota bacterium
GTGTTATTGTTAAATACGTTGATGAAGATGGTAATTTAATTCCTGGTAGCAAGATTGAGATCTTAGCAGAGAATGTTGAAGTTAATACCGCTTATAATTCTGAAAAGAAAGAATTTAATGGTTATACATATACTGGATTAGACAAAGACTCAATTGCACCAAGCGGAAGCGTTAAAGAGGGTGTACATACTATCATTTATACATATAAAAAGAAAGTAACACTAATACCTCCTAGAAAAGAGCATAAGTACTTACCTAATACAGGAAGCGATGATAAATTGTTTGGTATTGCTTTAGTTTCAATTATTAGTGCTTTCGTATTAAGTAAGAAAAGAAATAAAGAAGTTAATTAATATTAAAATAAGTGAACTTTATTTAAAGTTCACTTATTTATTTATAATTGATTGAATTTAAAAAGACGGATTTAAATAAACTAAACCCCAAAAGCTTAACAGTTAATATTAGTATAAATTAAAAGGATTGTAACTTGTAATTTACATAAGACAATCCTTTTAATTTTTCTTTAATTCTATCATGGTTATAATAAATATAATCATCTATTGCACTTATTAAATCATCTAATGTTTTGTATTTATATTCTTGATTATAAAACATTTCTGTTTTTAGTATTCTAAAAAGTTTTCTATTAAACCACTATCCATACTATTCCCTTTTCTAGACATACTTTGTTTTATACCTTTATCCTTTAATCTTTGCTGATAAGATATATGTTGATATTGCCACCCTTGATCTGAATGAAATATCAATCCATCAAGATTATTATTTCTTAATTAAAACCATCTAATATAGATGAAAGATAAACTTTTTCTCCTCTTAAATTAAACTCTGTAACATCTGTATACCATTTTTCATTTGGTTTATCTGCTTTAAATTCTTTTGTTAATAAGATTATCTATAACTTTACTAGTAGTACCTTTATAAGAAGAGTATTTTCTTATTTTGTGTGTTATTGTTACCTTTATAATGGACAGTAGACAGTGCTGAATGTAAACAATTACCTAACAACATACTATAATTAAGGGAAAGAGAAAGCAAGTAGACGAAAAAGATAAAGTCACGCTATCTATGTGTTGCAATATGCGATACAATATTATATAATATCTTCAAAGGAGGGTGATTGATATGGCACTTATCAAAACCGCAAATGTAAATGTGAGAATACAGGAAAATATAAAACAACAAGCTGAGCAGATTCTAGACACTATAGGTATTTCTAGAGCTACAGCGATTGATATGTTTTATAGACAGATAATTTTAAATAAAGGGATTCCATTTCCTCTAAAGATACCTAAAAATTTACCGATAAGAGAGAACATGGATGAAAAAGCTTTTAATTCATTAATGGCAAACGGGTATGCACAGGCAATTCAAGGTGATTCTTATGATATAGATGATGTCTTTGATGAACTTGAGAAGGGTCTGTGATGGATAAATATAAGATAAGACTTACAAAACAAGCAAAAGAACATCTTACACTTATACGAGAATATATTGCTACAGAATTAAAAGAACATGGTATTGCAAAGAAAATGCTCGAATTATTAAAATCAGAGATATACTCTTTAGAAACTTTGCCGCATCGTATTAAGTGTATTGATGAAAGACCATGGCAAGATTTAGGTTTTAGAAAAATTAGAGTAAAAAATTATTATATTTACTTTTGGATTGATGATATCAAGAAAGAAGTTCAAATCATTGCTGTTATTTATGTGAAAAGAGATCAAACGAAACAATTAGAAAAATTGTAATCATATTGAGAAGTTTAGGTTTAAAGCACCTACTTTCTAGTAGGTGCTTTTTTCATAGATGATTTATCATAACAAGTGCAACATAAAATAACTCATAGCTAATCAGCTGTGTTAATATGTAAGTGACCAAACAAAACATATTAAAAGGAGCGATTAACTATGAGCTATAATCATCTTACCATAGATAAGAGGTCTTGTATCTATCAATTTTTAAATTTAGGAATGAGTATAAGGAAAATTGCACAAGCACTTAAAAGGTCACCTAGTACAATATCTTTTGAAATTAAAAGAAATTCTTCTAAAATAAAATCCAGTATAGGAAGTTACACTAAATACTTCCCAATGAAGGCAAATGACAAATATCGTGATAGAAGGAAAGAATGTCATAGGAAAACCAAGTTTTCTAAAGATGTTATCGAGTATTTAACTATAAAAATTAATGACCATTGGTCACCTTAGCAAATATCAAATAGAAATACAAATTCTATTAATCATATACCATCTACATCAACTATATATAGGCTTATACACGCAAAAAAACTGCCAAAAACCAGTATGGAAAATTTGAGAAGAAAAGGAGGATTTAAAAGGCAAGAGCTAGGTCACTGGGAAGCAGATACAGTAGAATCAGGCAGGTTTAATCGTAAAAGAAAAAGTGGATACTGTTTCGTAACTTTAGCAGAAAGAAAATCTAGATACTATATAGCAATTCTAGTTGAAAATAGAAAATCAGAAAATGTAACACCTGCAATAATCAATGCATTAAAAGACCTTCCAAAAGAATTAGTGAAAACAATAACTTTTGATAGAGGTAAAGAATTTTCAGAATTTGAGAAAATAGAAAAAGAGTTAGCATGTAAAACTTATTTTTGTGACCCCTACTGTGCATGGCAAAAAGGTACAAATGAAAATAGTAATGGACTTTTAAGGGAGTTTTATCCTAAAGGTATGGATTTATCGGAAGTAAATATTAATGATTTAAATTATAACTTAAGTTTAATGAATAATAGACCTAGAAAATGTATACAATATAAAACACCTAAAGAAGAACTTTTTGGTTTCTTACCATAGGTGTTGCATTTGATTTGACAATTAGTCTACAAAAAAATGGTTATCAGCATAAGTAGCTAATATAATATATGGGCTTGTATTAGGTGCACTTTCAGGATTTTTATCATGGAGTATTGGTAGTTTTTCTGCTAAAATATGGGACAGAGCAGATACAAGACTAAATAATGGATATCGTGGTGCGTTATGGTAATAACAAGGAAAGAAATATTTATAATTTTATTTTTTGTAATATTAGAATCAATCAGTGCATTGGTAAGTTATTTGTATTTTGATAAAGCAAATATTTATAGTAAAATTGCATTAATTTGTTGTAATTTAGCAACACTTTTAGGGTTATGGATATATTTAAAAAAAATAACTACTAATTAATTAAAACTATTTATGTTATACGATAAAAACATACCAGTATTAAAACAAATTAAATTTTAATACTTTATAGACTAAGGAACGTTTGAAGAGACGCTCCTTTTTATATCTAACTTTTTCATATAAAGTAAATTATACTTTATTTCAGTATGAACGATATATTCTCCTTCTAGTCTATTTGTGCGCGTTTACCAGACTTTGTCTTAAAGTGTGATGGTGATGGCTCCTTGACTGTTTTCTTTAAAATAATTATAAAATTGATCAATGGAAGATATATTTTTTAAGGATAAATTAAGATCCTTTAAATCCATAATTATCTTTAAGATATCGTCAGAGAACAGGTTTATAAGCAAACACTTTATAATTGTTATTTAAAAGCTAATAGATAATGTCTTTATATTCATCAAATTGTGAAGATCTCTTACGATGAACTGAACCCCAAAATCTGGAATACGGACGGGGCTCAGTTCACCTTGCGTATTGCTATAATTTTTCCATAATTATATATTAAATTTTTAAGACTTTATTATTTAACATCTTACTAAACATATCATGGTACATATTTTTAGAAGATTCTTCTATCTTGGTAATGCTTGATATCTTATTTCCTGCATCCTTTGATGAAGCTCCGCAAAGATAAAAGGCTTCATTTTCCGTTCCATAGTCTATGGCAATATATCTATCGTGGTATTTTTTACCCGCTATCTTCAGTTTCAGGTCTATATTAGGATAGTCTTTTCTAAAATCATCTAAGATATTTTTTGTAAGCATATCCTTATTTTTAACATTGTCACTAAAAACTATAATTTGAGTTTTATCTCTTGCAGCTCTTAAAAGTTCAAGTGTTTTAAGCCCTATATAGTTATCTATAACATAAATACTTTTCTTTGCCGACTTATATATTTTTGTATAGGCAACATCAGCTTCTATCTTATCTCCGTTCATCAAGAGGAAGTGTTTATATGTTTCCGGGTCTATGAAATTATCCATTATCTTTTTCAAATCTTCTTTTGTAGCTAAGGTGTTCATCTTACTATTTAGCTCTAATATTTCTTTTGAATTTTGCTTTATATCATTTGTATTTTGGTTGGTTTGAATAGTAATTTGCAATAATTCCTTTGAACCGATAAAATCTTGATTTTCAATGATGAAGTCTTTCATCTGCTTAAATGTTCGTATTAAAGCTTTGCTCTGTCTAACTGCAAGCCCTCCCCTTAATACAGTCATAAGCATATAAATACCCTGCTCTGTAAAAGCATAAGGTAGTTTTCTACGACCACCCCAACTTGATGTCGATTTTTTCGATATCAAGTTTTCAAACTCTAATTTCGTCAACTGAAACATAAAATCATCATCAAATTTCTCCGAATTATTTTTTACTTGTTCGTTAAATCTTGTCGTTGTGTACCCATATATTTCAGCAAGCTCAAAATCAAGCATAACCTTTTGATTTCGTATATAGTAAATCTTACTTTTAATTGTAGTTTCATCTATAACTACAATTTCCTTATTTTGCTCTGCCACAAAATACACCTCCAATATATTTTTTAAGTAAGCGGCCCATTGACCTAATATTTTTTATCATAATCAGCTTACATTTAATTTTGTATAGCTTTCTATATTTTAAGCCTTCATAAATAATTTGATTCTTATCTTAATGATTATAGTAGACTTGTTATGTTTTTAAGCCAAATTCTTTTATTTATTCAAAAATCTTTAACCATCTTCTTATTTGATTATGAAAAGATGTATGTCTTACATCTATAGAGGCATTAATATATACTCTATTTTTATATTTCTTTACACATTCTAATTTAAATACTTCTTAATATTTCATAATAAAAGCGAACCTCATAAAGTTTGTACAACTTTAAGAGTTTGCATCAATTCCTAACTTTTCCTAAGCATGTATTTTTTATTATCTAATAATTGCAAACAAGTAACCTCA
Source organism: Bacillota bacterium (assembly GCA_023387245.1). Taxonomy (GTDB): domain Bacteria; phylum Bacillota_I; class Bacilli_A; order Erysipelotrichales; family Erysipelotrichaceae; genus DUUI01. The sequence continues at coordinate 5,155 of JAEWIH010000153.1, forward strand.
TCACTTCTAAAGTATAATTTTTATTAATTATTAGTATCAAACCGATATCTTGGATATAATAATTAATTTTATTTACATCATAATATAAAGTTCTTAGTCTCACTGAATATTTTTGGAGTAGTTTGTAAGCGTGTATATATCCTTGCTTGCTAAGATATCTTAAAATTTCATATTGTCGGCATTCATTAACAGCATCCTTTTGTTTTAATAATGGTCGTGATAAGGCTACATTACAATACCAAATTGCTGCACAAAAATAAAAAATGAAATATAAAATATTAGTGTATTAACTAAGTTAAAGTTAAATTTTAGTAATTATTAGAATTGTTTTTTTGTGTAACAATATAAAGGTATGATTTTGAAAAAGCGTTCTAGAAACTTTAATTAATATTCAAAGGAAGTAAATTATCAAAGATAATACTAGACTAAAGGCTAAAATAATAAGTTATTTTTAATACAAATAATCATCATTAAAGCACTATAGCCACTATAATTAAAGCAGCTAATAACTTTATCATTAAAGTGATTAATTAATTAGTCTATTTATTTTGATATAAGTTTGAAGATACAGTGATTAAGT
>JAEWIH010000021.1 GCA_023387245.1 Bacillota bacterium
ATTCCTAATAATGTTGTTCGATATTGCCGACTATTTCCTGCTAATTTAATATATTCAAAACAAAATGCTTTCCATTCATCAATTAATAAATCGTCTTGATCAAAATCTAAAATACCTAATAATTTTAAGTAAGAAATAATTTCTCTTTGTAATCTATTTCTATTAAAAAAGTTAATAGTTGTTTTGCTAGTGGCTTTTAACATACTAACCGCATAAAAGAAATTATCTTTAATCATCCCTTTAGTATTATATCTTAATTTATATATTTCTAATCGTCTTAAATCTTGACTAGAATTTGGATTATTTTCTAATATAGCATTTAAACAAGCTAATTTAATTTCTTTATTGGGAATAGCATAATATTGACTAGGCCAATCTTTTAAATAGTCTTCAACATTTAGGCGATTTTTTTTAAATATCATTTAATAATTACTACTCCTGTTCCTGATTTAATAGTTAAAAAGTTATGTCCTTGCCCTTTTTTCCAATTATTAATAACTTTTTGATCTTTAAATATAATTTTATTATTGCTAGTTATATCCAAACTATAATTAGCAATATCATCTTCTAATTTAATAACAATGGAACCAGTATTACTACTAATACTAGATATTCCATTTAATTCACCAACATATTTTAAAGAGCCAGTATCTAATTTTATGTCAGTATTATTTAAAATAGTATTTTTAATATTTAAATCTGCACCATTTCCTTGTATTTGAGTAGTATTAATAATCTCAACATTTTCTAAAACTGAAGTATGATTGTTTAGTTCTAAAACTAAGTTATTAATATTAATATCTAATAGTTTTACTACTCCCCTACTTTTAATATGTAAAATATCTAAACTTTTTTTCTCAACTAGATTAATAATTAATAGCCTTGTTGATTCAAATTCACGATCATTTTTTAATACTATTTCATAAAGATTTTGTTTAATTTCTAAATCAAAATTATGATCAATTTTAAATTCAGATCCTTTTTTAATAATGATATCAATGTTATTAAAGTCAATATATAACTTTTTAACATCTTATTGCATATTTTGTTGCTGATTATCGTCACTTGGATTAATAATTTCAAATTCTACATGACTAGTCTTAGTACTACTAACATAAATATTATATGCAAGTAAACAAATAATTATCAAAAGTATAATTCTTAGTAATGTTTTCATTATAATAGAATAATACTCCCAAATGCACAATCACCATTAATATATAGCGAATGTTCATAATTATTAATTTCAACATTTTGAGATCTTTTATCTTTTATACGTCCAAAAACTATATCTGGTTCAATAACAATATTTACATTTTTTGGAAGTCTAATAGTTAATGATGCAAATACTACATTACAATCTAAAACAACATCTTGATTAATAAGCGCATTTTCTAGATCAATATTAATATTTCCAAATACGACATCAAAATCAGCACCATGAAATTCATTATTACTAAAATCTACTTCTCTGCTTGAAAATACCGTAGTATATTTTGAATCACTGTTGATATATTTTTTATTATTAATTTTGAGATTTATAATTTTTTTTTTAGATTTAGCTGGCCAAATAATTGAAATTCCGACAATTAATAAAATAGCTGGTAATACTAATTTACCTAAAATTTTTGAATCAATTATTTCTTGATAACCAATAAATAAAGCTAAACCTACTAAAAAACCAATAATATAATCTCTTTTTCTATGATCTGTCAAAATACCTATAAAGCAAGGAATCATAATAAAAAATGTCCACCAACCTTTAAAAAATATATTAAAATGCCAAATTTCAAAAGCATCTAATGTTAATAAAGCGGCTAATATAATAAAAACTAATCCCCATAAAACCTTTTTTATTTGATCATTCATAATTAAAACCTCCTTTATTTTTTTATTATAGCATAACTAATTAAGATTTTTATTGTCTAATATAATCCTTTTTCTTTTATAAATAATTGGAACATCATATCCAAACACTTTTTTACCATTAGCCAACATTATTTCACTAACTTCTAGACTATCAATACTAAATTTTTCCCATAAAATAAATTGAACTGTTTCTGAAAATTGACTACTACTACCACCTATCCAACAACCATTTTGGTATGTATAAATAGCTGGGCTAAATTTAGCTGATTTTATTAATTCGTTATAATTTAAAAGTTTTATATTGTTATAGTTAAAACTATTGTTGTCATATCCTTTTGGTATTTCATAAGAATTTAAAATCACTTGTTTATTTTCAACTGTAAATAAAAATAAATGTGGTAATGCTTTTGTTTGATTGTTAATAGTATAATAGCTTTCTTCTAACATAAATATACCTTCAAATTCTACTGGTAAATTTATGATTTTATCATTTATTATAGTATTTTTATGTTTGGCAAAGGGAAACTTGTTATTATTAACAAAAATTTGATCATATTGTTCTTGGTTATCAAAATCGCCTACTAATAAATCTATAAATTCTTTTAATATTGGTTCCATGTATATATCTCCTATATATTAAACTTAATAGTTAATTGGAAATAGCTTATAACAAATTAATGCTACTACAATCGTGAATAATTCAGCTGCTGGCATAGCTAGCCAAAAACCTACATTTCCTAGTAATTTAGGTAATACAATAACAAATATAATGACTAAAATTAAAGATCGTAAAATGGAAATTAATGCTGAAATAAAGCCATTGCCTAGGGCAGTAAAATAACTTGATAAAAAAACATTAAATCCAATAAACATAAATAACCAACAAAATATATTTAATGCTTGATTACTAATATTAAATACATTACCTAAATTAACAAAAATACCAATTATATTTTGGCCTCCCAAAATAGATATTAATACTGTTGTAATAGAAGTAATTATGATTGTAATAAAACTATATTTTAAGATCACTTTAATTTGTTTTATGTTTTTTGATCCATAACAATAACTAATCATTGGTGCAGTTGCTACGGCGATTCCCATAAAAAAAGAAATAAAGAAATAATAAATATTCATAATAATTGCCATCGCCGCAATACCATCATCACCATATAATTTATATACAATTAAATTAAAAATAAAAGTAACAATTCCTGTTGATAATTCAATTAACATTTCGCTACTACCATTTGTTATTGACTTAAGTAGGTTGAAATAGTCCCATTTAAATTTAATGAATTTCAAATGACTAAATTTTAAAAAATAAATTAAGCCTATTAATGTGCTAATTGTAATTGAAATGATAGTGCCTAATCCTACTCCTAATATTCCTAAATTATAATAAATAATAAAAAGATAGTTTAAACAAATATTTAAAATAAAGCCTGTGCCTGCCATAATTAAAGATATTTTAGGATTATTATCAGTTCTGGCTAAATATTCAAAATATAATTTAAATAACATGGGAATAATACTAATAATAGTTATTTTTAAATATGATAATACATATGGCAATAATTGTTGACTACTACCTAATAATAGTGCTAACTTATCCAAATTAATAATGGCGATTAATGTAAAAACAATTCCGATAATTAATAGAAAACAAACTGTTTGACTAAATATTTGATTAGCTTTGCGTTGATTATTTTGACCTAATAATTCACCAATGATGGCACTACTACCTGTTGCTAGCATAACTGCAGTACCAAAAATTAAACATATTGCTGGAATAACAATATTAATGCTTGCTAGGGCATCAGAATTAACATAGCGTGCAACAAAAAAACCATCAATTGCTGAATAGAAAGATAGTAAAATCATACTCATAATTGAAGGAATTATTTTATAAATAAACTTTAAATAATTAATACTAATAATATTTCTAAATACCAATTTATTCTCCTTTCTAAATTACAGTACTAATATTATATACCATTTTGTGATTTTAAAAAATATTACGATAGTTAACTATATTTATAAAAAAGAGAGGAGCCTAAACTCCTCATTGTATTTTCTGTATATCAATATAATCAAATTGATAATAACTATTTATGACGTCTGTGTCTAGATATTAGTAATCCTGCTAAAACTAGTGCAGATAATATTTCATAACCACTAGTTGCGATAACACCAGATTGTGGTAATTTGTTACCCTTATTAATATGTCCATCAGTAATTGGTTTTTCTGGTTGGAATGGAGTTAGAGTTGGGGTAATTGGTGTATTAGGATTTGTTGTTTCTGGATTTGGTGGAGTAGGTTGTCCTGGAGGTACAGGATTCGGGTTTGGTGGAGTAGGCTGTACTGGGGCTACAGGATTTGGGCTTGGTGGAGTTGGTTGATTAGGATCAACAGGAGGTGTTGGTGGAACAACAGGAGGTGTTGGCGGATCAACAGGATCAGGACGAGGATTGATTGGATCTGGGACTGGTGGAGTTGGTTTAGCAACAAAGCTCCATACCCCAATTAAACGATTTTCTAAATCATATTCTGTTGTATAAGTTCCATCTTTACCAATTTCTTTTTCTTCAGTTTTCCAACCATCAAATGTATATGTACCTTCATCTGTTTCAACTTTTCCTAAGTCACTAAGTTGCACTGTAGTACCTTTTTTGGCATCTGGATCGTCATTTGGTTTTTTATCCATTACCAATTTTGGTAGTGTATCAGTTTCATTAGGTTTATCTACTCTAACAAAGGAATAAGTAATAGATGTTGGCAATTCTTTAAATACTATTTCCACTTCTCCCTGTATTTCAGTCATACTTTCTGTTGTTGCGGCAACGGAATCTAGCAGATTATTTGTTATTCTCATGTCATCAGCTAACATTCTATTAAACAAATTGTTAGCTGTTGCGACAACAATATCATCTATCATTCCATCAGGGCCAACTTCAACCGGGGTATTTAACAAATAGGCTTTATCCTCTAAATTGTAATTATTAAACTTGTTTTCATCGAATTTAAACACCGCATTTTCTGAAAGAGCATTCCCGATACGATCTTTGTAAGAAAATTTCCAATCACTAGTAGCAATAACCCTAATCTCACCTCGGGTTTTATGGGTAATTTTAATATAAGTATCATGGTTATTTACTTGTGGAAAGTTGGAAATTCCAGGAATTTTACTTGTAAATTGTCCTTTTTCAAAACCGTTCCTAATGGCGTCTTCGTAATCTTGGGCATACGTAGTAGCATACTTCAAAGCTTTTTTTACTGCCTCACCTACAGTTGTACTCTCTTGTAAAAAGGAGTATGGTAAATGCATCTTGTATGCACCGCCAAAATTACGAGGGTTTATTATACCACGAATATATTGAGGGTCTAAAGGATTCTTCTTCTCTTCATTTAGCTCACTTGTGCTTTGTAAATTGTATTTTGCTAAAAGCTCTGTGAAGCCGAAAAAAATGTTAACATCATCGTGTTTCTTCGAGAACTGATTTATTAACGACTTTTCTTGTCTCTTAGTTACGTCCGAACTTTTAATCTCGCTCTTAAGTTTAAAGCCATAGCGTAATCTCGCACGTGGCGGATCTTGCGCCGCTTTAACCTGAGTCGTAGGTATTATTATCGTTATAAACATTACCATCAAACAAAATAGTTTTAATATTTTTCTTTTCATATTGCCTCACCTTTTTGTATATTTAAATTATTAAATAATACAC
>JAEWIH010000043.1 GCA_023387245.1 Bacillota bacterium
CTAAAGAATATCCAGATGGTAGTGTTGCTAGATTAAAGACAATAGTAGGAATAGGCAATGAAAAAGCTACAGATACTAAAGAGTTAACATTATCTTCTGAAAGAGCTGGTATACATAATGTTATTGATACAGTAGAGTATAGTGGTTTAGTTGTTGGTGAAGAATATACATTGACTGGTAGATTGATAGATGTTACTGATGGGAAAGATCAGGCAAAAGAAATCACTACTGGACAAACAGTTTTTACTCCTAATAATGAATCAGGAACAGTTACTGTAACATTCAATAATGTAACATTAGAAGCGGGCCATAAGTATGTAGTGTTTGAGAAGGCAATATCAAAAAATGAGATAGTACGAGTTAGTGAGGATAATAAGACAGTAGCTAAAGTACATGAAATAGAACATGCTGATGCTAGTGATAAGGCACAAACGATTATAGTAGAACAGCCTATTCCAATACCGCCTACAATACCAATAAAACCAACTACACCAATCACTCCATCTACCCAAATCACTCCGCCTACACCTCAATTGCCTAATACAGGAGCTGATTTTAATATTTTATATATTGGAATAATCTGTTGTTTATGTGGTGGTATGTTAGTAATTTCAGGTTGTGATTGGCGCAAGAGAAAATTTTAATTCTTCTATAAATAATAAAAATTGTAATGAGGTATCCTTTTAATCAAAAGGATACTTTTTATAATAATGTCTTTTTCTATGTTTAAAAAAATGTGCTAAAATGATGTTATATTAAAAAAATGTCTATTTTATGGGAGTGGATATTATGAATTTAATAACACAAATATTAACTAATCAAAAACAATTTTTTAATACTAATAAAACAAAAGATATTCAATTTAGAATTCGACAATTAAAAAACTTAAAGAGTGCGCTTTTAGAAAATGAAAATAAAATATTAGATGCTTTATCTAAAGATTTAAATAAGTCTTATTCTGAAGGATTTATGAGTGAAATGGCGATTGTTTATGGTGAAATTAATTTAGCATTGAAAAATATAAAAAAATGGAGTAAGCCTAAAAAAGTAAAGGGCTCTTTGTCTACTTTTCCATCAAGTAATTACATATATAAAGAACCATATGGAACAGTGCTAATTATGTCGCCCTGGAATTATCCAATTAATTTAACATTTTGCCCGCTAGTTGCGGCTATGGCATCGGGCAATTGCTCAATGATTAAATGTTCTAGAAATAGTAGTCATACTTCAAATATAATTCATGAAATTATTAATAGTACTTTTAGTAAGGAATACATTTATTGTATTGATTTTTTGAGTGATTATGATGAGGTTTTAAATCAAAAATATGATTATATATTTTTTACTGGTAGTCCAAGAGTAGGAAAAAAAGTTATGAAAGTGGCTAGTAATAATCTTATTCCAGTAATATTGGAATTGGGCGGTAAGAGTCCTTGTATTATTGATAAAAGTGCTAATTTAAAACTGGCTGCGAAAAGAATTGCTTGGGGTAAGTTTTTGAATGCTGGTCAAACTTGTATAGCAATAGATTATATTGTTATAAGTCGTGAAGTAAAAAATGCCTTTATTCAAGAATTAGTTTTAGAGATTAATAAAAATTATGATTTTAATAGTTATGATTATCCAAAAATTATTAATCAACAACATTTTGAGAGATTATTAAAACTAATCTTGACAGAAAAGGATGTTATTGGTGGTAAAGTTGATTCCTTAAATCATAAAATTGAGCCTACAATATTTATAAATTCCAATTTTGATCATGAAATAATGAAAGAGGAAATATTTGGTCCGTTGCTTCCTATCATTGAATATGATGATTTGGATGATGTTATTAATAAAATTAAATTGCTTGAAAAACCATTGGCTTGTTATGTTTTTACTAATGATAAAATAGTTGAAAATAAGATTATTAATAGTCTTTCTTATGGTGGTGGTTGTATTAATGATGTTATTGTTCATTGTACTAATCATCATTTACCGTTTGGTGGAGTGGGATTTAGTGGCTATGGTAATTATCATGGCGAGCATGGATTTAATAGTCTTAGTCATCAAAAGGCTATTGTTAAGAGTTCTAAATTTTTGGATTTACCTTTTAGATACAAACCTTTTGATGATAATAAATTGAAAAAATTTAGGAAATTATTTAGACATTGATTATTAGTTTTGAGGTGAGTTTATGCTAGAAAGAGTTAGAAAGCCGGTTGTTAAAATACCGCTTAAAGATCAAATAAAAAATACTATATTGTTAGTTATTACTGGTTTAGTTACTGGCGTTGTTATAAAAATGTTAGATCTGAATAGTCGTGATATTGGGGAACTATTTTCGGAAGTATCGGTATGGGTATTTATTTGTTGTGCTATAGCTGGTTATAGTCAATCGCCAATTAGAGCAGCGATTAATGTTTTTTTATTTTCGATTTCAATGTTAATAACATATTATCTTTATTCAGAATTGGCGAATATTTATTATTCTTTGCGTTTTGTTTATGGTTGGGCCATTTTTTCATTATTTACACCGATTTTTGCTTATTTTACGTGGTATTGTAAGGGTAAAGGGAAAATTCCAATAATCTTTAAAACAATAATTGTGCTTTTTATGATTGCTGTTGCTATTAAAATGTTTGATAGTATTAAGGTTAGGGATATAGTGCTTATATTTTTGACTTTATATGTGCTAAGGTATGAGAAATAAAAATAATATACAATATATAATTAAGGAGGAATTATGAAACACCTAGGAACAAAAACATTAACAACACAACGATTGATTTTAAGACAATTTAAAGCATCAGACTCTGAATCTATGTTCAAAAATTGGGCAACCGATAATAAAACCACTAAATACTTAACATGGAAAGAGCACGCTAACATTTCACAAACAAACGAAATTATTAGTAATTGGATTCAAAATTATAAACAAGATAATTTTTATCATTGGGCAATTGTATTAAAAGAAATCGATGAACCAATTGGTAGTATTTCAGTTAACCGTCCTATCGATAACAATATTAAATCAGCAATAATTGGTTATTGTATTGGTAGTCAGTGGTGGCATCAAGGCATTATGTCTGAAGCACTAACAACAATAATTAAATTTTTATTTGATGAAGTCGGTGTTAATCGAATTGAAGCCAGACACGATATACTAAATCCTAATTCAGGAAAAGTAATGTTAAAATGTGGCATGAAATATGAAGGAACTTTAAGACAATCAGATCGAAATAATCAAGGCATTTGTGATTCATCTTATTATGGATTATTAAAAAGTGAATGGGATTCAATGCAAAAATAAAAGCTTTGGAGCATTTTTTGTATATTTGATAATTATATATTCGACATTGATAATTTTTAATCAAGTTGTTATAATAGCCTAGGAAGGAGAAGTAATATGAAAAAAATATTAATGTTATTATTAGCTGTTGGTATTTTATTTACTATAGTTTCCTGCAATAATAACAAAAATTCAGAAAATGAATCAACTAGCATTAAATATAAAGCTGGTAAATATGTATCAAAAAAGGAAGGACACAATGGAACTTTAGAAATCGAAGTTGAATTTAGTGAAAATAGTATTAAATCGATTAATGTTTTAAAAAGTGATGAAACTAAAGTTTTAACTGATGTTGTTTTTGAACAATTACCTAAAGAAATTATTGATACACAAAGTTTAGATGTCGATGTATTAAGTGGTGCCTCAATTACATCACAAGCTTTTTTGGCAGCTGTTCAAGACTGTGTTCAACAAGCAGGTGCTAATGTTAAAGATTTAAAAAAAGCAAATAATAATAAACCCGCTCCACAAACTATCGAATTAAAAACTGATGTTTTAGTAGTTGGAGGCGGAGGAGCTGGCTTAGCTGCAGCTATTTCTGCCGATCAAAACGGATTAGGCGTTATTTTAATTGAAAAAAATGCGATGTTAGGTGGACATACAGCATTAAGTGGAGCCTTTTCTCTAGTAACTGGTTCAAAATTACAAAAAGAAAAATATGGAATTACTAATGATACTATTCAATCTGTATATGATGATAATTTCAAAAATGGTGAAGGTAAAAGTGTTCCTGAAGATTTAATGTTTTTTGCGAAAAACATGGGACCAGCTACCGATTGGTTAAATGATTATGTCAAAGTACCAGCACCAGACAAATTAACACCATTAAGCGAAAATTCAGTTGATAGAGCAATCGTTTATGTAGGTGGAGGTAAAGGCTTAAATGATGCTTTAATTAGCGCATTAAAGAAAACTAAAGTCGATGTTCATTTATCTACTAAAGCTACAAATTTAATTGTTGATAATAACAATAAAGTAATTGGAGTTGAAGCCAAAGATACTAAAGGCAATACTTATAAAATTATGGCTAAAGCTACTGTTCTAGCTACTGGTAGTTATGGCGCTAATAAAGATTTATTACCAAAAGAATTAAATAATTTCATATATTATGGTGCTCAATTAGCTCAGGGTGAAGGAATGTTAATGGCTCAAAAAATTGGGGCAGATGTAGTTAATCAAGGCTATGTTGAATTATTTGAAAATGGTGTTGAATGGTATTCTGGTATTGCTAAGTCAACTTATAGCGGTTCAATGTCTGCTTGGAAAAAGAGCGGAATATTAGTTGATCGTAATGGAAAACGAGTTGTTAATGAAACTGCTCCAGGCATTGAAATCGTTAAAGAAATGTCAAAACAACATGATGGTAGATTGTTTTTATTAATGGATAGTGATACATTCAAATTATTTAGAGATAATATAGCTGGTTATGGAATTTCTCAAGAAATGTTGGATAAATGGTTGGCTAATAACGGTTCACAAACTCCATATTTCGTCCACGGCAATACTTTGGACGAAATCGCAAACTTTTTAAAAATAGATAGTCAAGCTTTAAAGAATACAGTTACTCGCTACAATGGTTTTGTTGATAAAGGCAAAGACGAAGATTTTAATAGAAACCCTAAGTATATGAGTGCTAAAATTGGTGAAGGTCCATATTATTTAGTTGAACAAAAGCCAAGATATGCGACTACGTTAGGTGGTTTAAAAATTAATGACAAATTACAAGTTATTAACACTTCTAATCAAGCTATTGAAGGTTTGTTTGCGATTGGTGATGTTGCAGGTCGTGCAAGAGGAAGAGATTCAATTCCAGGTGCCGATGTTGGCTGGGCATTAACAA
>JAEWIH010000123.1 GCA_023387245.1 Bacillota bacterium
ATAATTGATTGTTTATAATCATGAAACATTTCTAAACTATATATTTTAATATTCTCATCAAATTTAATTTTAGATTTATTTGGATTATAATAAAATATTTGTTGTGAATCAAAAACTTTTAACTTATTAACCAAAATACTATTAACTAATTCTTTATTATATTCGAAATTATCATGCTTCATTTCTAAATCAGGATTCAATTTTTTTACAACTACATCATTTATACTATTACTATTAACATTTTTTTTTAAATCGAAATAATAATAATTATATGAATTAATCAAAGGATCCCAAATATTTAGACGCATAATATTCAAATTATGATCTAATACTGGAATAAAAATATGTAAATAAGCTTGATTATCACTCGACTTAATAACAGAACTATAATTAAAATCTTGTAATTGATAACCGACTTTATTCAAATACCATATATATTCTTGAACATTATCCAAAGATATATTTTCTTCAGTAACTAAATTTTTTAAAGAATAATTTATATTTTTACTATCTAAAATATAAGCCTCAGCAATAATAAATTTAAACGGAACATCCGCATAATTATATACATTGTAACCTTTAATTTGAAAATTTAATCTCGTAACAGGCTCATCTACCATCGGTATATCTATAGATGGATCTTTAAAAATTCCGGTCATAATTAAAACCAAGACAATTGTAACTACCGCCAACGAAAATAATAATGATAAAACTCGAAATAAACGCGACATACAATCACCCCTAGTTTTAATACATTATAACATAGTAAATTAATTAATTCTATTAAATAGTATTTATAAATGTTATAATTATGATATGGAAAATAAATATAAATTCAAACCTACTAAAATTGGTTCATTATTTAAACTATCAATCGCAGAAGAAGTTGCTAATGCGACATCACATGGTATACTAGCATTAATATATTTAATCGCCCTACCTTTTATTAGTGTATATGCATATAATCAATCAGGTTGGATAAAAGTTATTTCTGTTTCTATTTTATTAATATGTCATTTTTTTATGTTAATATGTTCTTGTTTATATCATTCTATGGAATTTGCTTCTATCCATAAAAAAATATTTAGAATTTTAGATCATTGTGCTATATACATCGCAATTGCTGGCACATTTTCTCCTGTCTGTATAATGATTATAAGTCCACCAATTAATTATATTATTTTATTTATCCAATGGATTATGGTAATAATTGGAATAATATTAAAAGCAACGAAATTAAATAAAAATAATAAAACCAATTTGTTATTCTATATTATTATGGGATGGATGGGATTAATTATTGTTAAAGACATTTTTAATAAATCATTATTATTTTTTATTTTAATTTTAATGGGCGGAATTTTATACTCAATCGGCACTATATTTTATATTCAAAAAACAAAAGGTTTCTACCACTTTGTATGGCATTGTTTTATTATAATCGCTTCTTTATCTCACGTTTGTGCGATTATATTTTTGATATAATAAAAGTAAGAATTTTATAATCCTTACTTTTTTTAATATGTTTTTATTAAAATAATCTCGATATATCGACATAAGTAACAATAATCATTAATAAAAGTAATAACAAAGCAGAAGCAGTTAATACGAAATTTTCAACTTTAGCTGGAATTGGTTTACCAATAATTTTTTCAATAATAACCATAACTATTCTACCGCCATCACACATCGGAATCGGAAATAAATTAAAAGCACCAATAGATAATGACAAAATACCAATCCAATTTATAATAGCTAAAAATCCGAGATTAGAAATTTTAGAAGTCATATCATAAACTCCAACAATACCATTAACATTCTCAAGACCTTTACCAACAAATAAACTAGCAACAGCTACCATCGTAGCACCTATTGTATTAATAGCAAGCTCGCTAGTATGAATAATCGCCTCAAACAAATTGACATTTTTATTAATAGCTCTTAAAGATATACCTAATTTTTCTTGATTTTGATAATCTACTACAATATTTAAGCGACTATTATCCCTTCTAACTTCTAAAATAGTATTTTGTTTTAGTTGAGAAGGATCACTGATATTCAATAATTCATCATTAGGCATTAAACCCATTTTTTGGGCAGCAGAACCAACATTAACACTTTCTACTTTTACATGATCCAAAATTCCTCTATTTAAAATTATAATAGTAAAAATAATGAAAAAACATAATAAATTATTAATAATGCCTCCTAGTAAAATAATAATTTTTTGCCACCACTTTTTATTAACAAACAACATATTATCACTAATATTAGGATTATTATCCATTTCTTTAGTTTCACCAGCCATAGACACAAAACCACCTAAAGGAATTAATCTAATCGAATATGCTGTTTCTTTAAATTGTTTGCTAATTAATTTAGGACCGAATCCTATAGAAAATTCATGAACATATACACCAAAAAACTTAGCCCACATTAAATGTCCTAATTCATGAATAAAAATAATAAATGATATACAAAATATAAAAATAATAAATTCTTTCATAAATTACCCCAAAAAATTAATTCCTTGCATTAAAAATAACATAAATAAATACATTCCATATAAACTAAAAATCAATGAATCGATTCTATCCAACATCCCACCATGTCCAGGAAAAATTGATCCAAAATCTTTAGTATTATAATGACGTTTAATAGCTGAAAAAAATAAATCACCAATTTGAGCTAAAAATGGTATTATTATTGAACCAAAAATAATAAAATTAGCATTTTCCACTATTTGATTCACATATAATAGACCAAATAACAATCCAGAAATAATACCAAAAATTGTACCACCAATACTACCCTCAATAGTTTTTTTAGGTGAAATATGTGGTAATAATTTATGTTTACCAAATTTAATTCCTACAAAAAAAGCACCAATATCAGTCATACAATTTGTTAATATAACCCAAACAACAGCTCTTCTTAAACCTAATTGATAAATATATAAACCTCCAATAATCGCACCGATAATTATATATGTAATAACAACAATAATTAAATAATTAAAAAATTGTTCTTGTTTATCTAATAACATCGGCACAATCGTTAATAAAATAAAAATTGAAAATAATAAAATATTAATTTCAAAAGGTAAAAATGAAGAGACTATTATAATACATACAATTAATAAATATTTACGCCAATCAAAAGAATTGTTTTGAATAGATATGAATTCATATGTAGCAACTATCCCACAAACTATTATTACAAAATGAAAAGTATGCTTATTATAAACACCACAAAATCCTAAAAGAGCTAATATTAAAGCAGTTATGATTCTTTTTAACATCAATAACCTCCAAACCGCCGTTGACGATTATTATAAATATTAATACATTCTAATAAATCATTACCAGTAAATAATGGCCAAGGTTTATCAATAAAAATTAATTCAGCATATGCTAATTGAAATAATAAAAAATTAGAAATTCGATATTCACCACTAGTACGAATAATTAAATCTAAAGGATAAATATCCGGACACATTAAATATTGATTTATTTCTTCACAAACCAAATTATTACTACGTTTGCCATTAATAACATCATCACAATAATTAACCATTGCCCTAGCAATTTCTTCTTGTCCACCATAATTAATCGCAATTACTAATAACATACCAGTATTATTAGCAGTTTTTTGTTTAGCATCATTTAAAACATTTAAAGTTTTACTAGGAATTTGCTCTAAAAAACCAATAAATTCTATTTTTATATTATTAGCCATTATATCATCAAAATATTTTTTAAAAAACAGAGCAGGCAAAGACATAATAAAAGAAACTTCTTTTTCACTTCTCTTCCAATTTTGAGTAGAAAAAGTAAACAACGTTAAAACTTCAATACCAGATTTAGCAGCAACAATCGAAATATCTCTAACTACTTCGACTCCTTTTTTATGCCCCATCGTTCTTTCTAATTTATTACTATTTGCCCATCTACCATTACCATCCATAATAATAGCTAATGATCTAACATTATTCATAAATTTAAATTGTCATGATTTCATCAACTTTTTTATTAGCACAATCATCTATTTTTTTAATATATTCATCAGTAACTTTTTGGATTTTATCCAACATTCTTTTTTCTTCATCTTCACTAAAAGAATCATCTTTCTTTAAATCATCATTAAGATCACGACGAACATTTCTAGTAGCAACTTTAGCTTCTTCAGCATATTTAGAAACTTCTTTAGCTAATTTTTTACGAGTCTCTTCAGTTAAAGCTGGAATAATCATTCTAACAACACTACCATCATTTTGAGCATTTAAACCTAAATTTGAAGCATTAATAGCTTTTTCAGTGGCCAACAATAATGAATTATCATAAAGCTTAACAACTAGTTGTCTACCCTCAACCACACTAATTTGTCCTAATTGATTAATAGGCGTCATAACCCCATAATATTCAACCTCAACTTTATTTAATACATTCGGATTAGCACGACCAGTCCTTAATAAAGATAAACTTTCATTAAAACGACTTAATACTTTTTCCATTCTCTCTTTAGCAATTTCATTATACATA
This sequence comes from Bacillota bacterium, assembly GCA_023387245.1. GTDB lineage: Bacteria > Bacillota_I > Bacilli_A > Erysipelotrichales > Erysipelotrichaceae > DUUI01. The sequence continues at coordinate 4,542 of JAEWIH010000123.1, forward strand.
TTTATTTACTCCTTACTAATAATCGTTCCATCAACTTCTTTATGTGCAGCTTTAATAATATTATTTTCCTTATTTATATCAAAAACAACAATATCAATATTATTTTCCATACACATTGTCGTAGCAGTAGTATCCATAACTGCCAAATTTTCTCTAATCATCTCCATATATGTTAACTTAGAATACTTTTTAGCATCTTTAACAACATTAGGATCAGCTGAATAAACACCATCAACACCATTCTTACCCATCAATATAACATCAGCATTTAATTCCGAAGCCCTTAATGCCGCAAGAGTATCGGTAGAAAAAAATGGTGAACCAGTACCAGCACAAAAAATAATAACCCTTTTTTTATCAAAATGCCTTAAAGCCCTTCTTCTAATATATGGCTCAACAAATACACGCATATCAACAGCAGACATAATTCTAGTATCAACACCCATAAATTCCAAAGTACCCTGGATAGCAAAAGAATTAATAACTGTAGCCAACATCCCCATATTATCACGAGCAACTCGCTCAACCAATAAATCGGTATTCGCTTTACCGCGCATAATATTACCACCACCAACAACAATACCTATCTCAACACCTAATTCAGATAAATGCTTAACTTGTGAACAAATTTGATTTAAAGTATGAGCATCAAATGATTTATCTTGCGCCGACAAAGCTTCGCCACTAAGCTTTAATATAACACGTTTATACATACTAACTCCTTAATATATAATATAATTATACATTAAAAAATGAAGAATACCAATACTTTATCAAGCATTAAGTATTCTTCATATTTTTATATAATTTATTTACCTTGTGTCATACTAGCAACTTCAGCCGCAAAATTATCTTCACGTTTTTCCATACCCTCACCAACAGTATAAAAAACAAATGACTGAACACTAGCATTATTTTCTTTCAAATATTCACTAACTTTATTAGAACCTAAAATAAAATCTTGATCCAATAAGCTTAATTCCTGTAAAGCCTTATTAACACGTCCCTTAATAATACCAGCCTTTTGTTGTTCTGGTTTAAGAGATAAAACTGGATCATTATTTAAAATATCAGTTTGAATTTCAGTTTGTTCCTGAATTAAAGATTGTGGAATTTCAGCTTGTGAAACATATTGAGGATTCATAGAAGCTATTTGCATCGCAATATTTTTAGCAACACTAGCATCATTGCTATTTAAAATACAAACAACTGCTTTTTTACCATCGTGATGAACATATTGACCAAATACTTGATCATCATTTTTAGTAACTAATTGGAAACGGCGAAAAGAAATTTTTTCACCAATTGTTGCAGTAGCATCAATGATTTGATCATTCAAAGAAGAACCATCAACAACTAATTCCAATGCTGCTTCTAAAGACTCGGGACGATTAGATAAAACACCATTAACAATATTATTAGCTAATTTTTGGAATTTTTCATTTTTAGCAACAAAATCAGTTTCAGCATTCAATTCAACAACTACCGCATAATTACCATCAACAGCAACTTTAGCAACACCTTCACTAGCAATACGACCAGCCTTCTTTACTGATTTTGAAATACCTTGTTCTTGTAACCAACGAATAGCCTTATCGATATCACCCTCACACTCAACAAGTGCTTTTTTACAATCCATCATTCCCGCTTGAGTAATATCACGTAACTCTTTAATTAATTTAGCAGTAACTTCCATAATTATTCACTAACCTCATTTTCAACAATTTCTTCAGTTTGTTCTTCTTCACCATCAGCAGTTTTTTGACTAACCACTTTACGGCTACGACTAAAAGTAGAAGTTTGAGACTGCGCTTGTTTTCTCTTTTCTTCTTTTTGTTTCTTTTCTTCCAAACGAGCTTTACGACGAGCTTCTGTTTGTTCATCAACATTTTTAATAACATCACTCATAGTTAAATCTTCTTCATTTTCATCAGTATAAGCAACGCTTAAAACACCACCATGAGCTTCAACAATCGCATCAGCCATTAATGTCACCATTAATTTAATTGATTTAACAGCATCATCATTACAAGGAATAATATAATCTAATAATTCAGGATCACAATTAGTATCACAT
>JAEWIH010000071.1 GCA_023387245.1 Bacillota bacterium
ATCTAGTTTTGATGATATTACTAATCAATTTAAGATTTGGACTGATTATTAATTTATATTTATAATGCCTGATATATGTTTCGTATCAGGCTTTTTTTATTATAAATATTTTTCAAAAAATGATAGAATTTTATATTAATTGTGAAAAAATTAGAAAAAGATATTGATTATCATTTTTAGTTAATTTATAATAATATCAAGGGAGGGGATTATGAAAAAATATATAAGAAACTTCAATGACGAGAAAAATGATAATGTTTTGACTAGTGATGAAGGATCAGAAATGTTATTGTTTGATGCTGAAGACATGTCGGATTTTGATGTGATTGAGGCTAAAAATATAGTTAATGGTACTTGTAGCTGCGGCTGTGGTGGTGCAGGAGCAGGAATGGGAGCATAATAAAGAGAGTGTTAATACATTCTCTTTTAAAGTATTTATGCTTATTTAAGGTTATTTATGGTAATATTTTTTGATTCATTACATTATAAAATTAATAAAGATAACTATTCCATTTTTTATTTTCAATTTATTAATAAATTAATTAAATTAAAATATCATAATGCTTATTTATTATCTAAAATACTTGAATATAAATCACCTTTAAATACTGATGATTTAGATTTAAGAATATACGGTTTTTCGTCTGAATATATTAATTCATTTGTTGATAAAATGATTGATTTAAAATTCTTTTTTAAAACGGAAGCTGAATTAGTAGAAAGTGATTTTAAGCACACTTATGAAAATCAATCTAATATTATTGGTTTGGAAAAGATATATTGTCATTTAACACAAAATTGTAACTTATCCTGTAGTTATTGTTATAATATTAAAAATTTAAATTGTGATCGCAAAGAATTGACTACCGATGAGTGGATAAATAAAATAAAAGAATTTATTTTGATAGGTGTTAAAGAAATAGTTTTTACTGGCGGTGAAGTTTTGTTAAGAAAAGATTTAGTTGATATTTTAGAATCATTGAGAAAATATAATGTAAAAACTATAATTTTGACTAATGGAACTTTGTTGGATACTAGCAGAGGTAAGAAAGTATTAGATTTAGTAGATAAAGTAATAGTGAGTTTAGATTCTATAAATCATGATATGAATAATAAATATAGAGTAAATTCAATTAAATATAATATTTTAGAGACATTGAGTAATTTGCGTTTATACAGTGATAAAATATCAGTTAGAGCAGTTGTTGGTTATCATAATTTTCATGATGTAAGTAAATTAAAAGAATATGTTGTTAATGAATTGGGAATGAAGTTTATAAAATCTAAATTACTTCCTAATAATATTAGAGAAATAGGTTCTTTTTGTCCTGATTTTAGTAATTTTTATGATAAAGATGAAATTGGTAATATTTCAAAATGTGGTGCATGTAAACAAATATTTGCTATAGATTCAAATGGGGATTTTTATCCGTGCCAAACAATGATTAGACCAGAGATGAAAATAGGTAATATTATTAGTGATAATTTGAAGGACCTTGTTGTTAATGCTGATGATAAATTTGGATTTGGTGTTAGTGTCAATTATATTAAAGAATGCGATAAATGTGTTTTTAAATATATTTGTGGTGGCGGTTGTAAAGCATTAAATTATAATTTATACCATAAATTGAATTTAAAAAATGATTTTTTGTGTGATTTATATAAATATCAATGTATTAAAAAAATAGAAAATTTATATTAGGTTTATGACTAAAAGACATATAAAGTATGAAAAATCGTTGTTTTCATTTTTAAATAAAATTGTTAGTAAAAACAATTTATTGACAGAAGACAAAGATGTAGAGATTTCTAAATATATAGTTAATAAATTAGGAATTAAATATTTAAATGTTTCAGAAAAATCGATGAATATATTGGATCTTTTTAATTTTCAATATTCTAAGTGTAATGATTATTATTTAATTGTTGAAGATAGTCCGAATTTTAAAAATATTCAGAAAAATGATTTAATATTGTCTGGTGTTATTGAGATTAATAGTATGAGTTCTGAATTTTTTGCCGGAGAGTTTGAAATATTGAGGCAAGACATAAATGGCAATTTTGAAATATTTAATGAATTTTATCAAATTGATTTTAATAATAGATCGGAAATAATGTTTAAAATTGATAATTATTTGTGTTTAAATGCTCAAAATTTTAATAATATGATGTATTTTGATAGAAAAAGAATTGAATCATATTTAAAAAAAGGTATTAATCTTATTTTAGATTTTAAAAATAATGGAGGTAGCGACATAGATAATGTTATTTGTTGGTTGTCGGTTTTAGGCTTTTCTGCTACATATACTATTGATAAAACGGCTAATTCTATTAATTTTAGAATTTTAAATAGTATTTATAATAACAAATATTTTATATTGTGTAATTCTGCTACTGCTAGTTCAGCAGAGGTTTTTATAAATTGTTTGCAGAGATATGGTGATTGTGTTGTTATTGGAACGGAAACTTATGGTAAGAATGTTGCTTGTGTTAGTAAATGTTATTATAATACGAAATTGAGTATTCCGATTTATAATATTAAAGTTGACAATATTATTTCAAAAGTGGATATTGATTTATATTGTGATGATATTGATAATTATAGTTTTGATAATGTAATTGCATTAATTAATGATAAGGAGTAATAAAATGCATAAGAAATTGGGTAGTGTATTAAATGGTAATTGGTTTTTGCAGATATTAGTAATACTGCTGACTATTGTTCAAGTAGTGTGTGTTTTTTGTTTGCCGATATATGTTAATCATTTATTAAATAATATTGATAAGTATGATGTTTTTAATTTGATTTTATTGTTTTTAGTATTTGCTGTGTGTTTATTGATTTTTAATGTTTTTTTAAATTATGTTAAAAAGAAATTTAAAATTTATTTTAAAATAAAATTAAATGAAGACTTATATTATAAATTGTTTAGAGTTAGATATGATGTTTTAAATAAAAAGGGTATGTCATATTATACAGAGTATATTAATAATGTAGTAACAAATATTAGTAATTATTTTACTGATGCTATTCCTGGTATTATTGCTACAGTTTTAATGTTATTTGTTTGTATAGTTATTATTGGACTGTATAATTTTTACTTAACATTTTTATTATTTTTATTAGTATTTTTACAATATAATATTTTTAAACATATTAATAAACGTTTATCGTTTAAGTGTCAAAGATTGTCTAGTGTATGTTCTACGGGGTTTAGTTATATATTATCAGCAGTTGAAAATTTAGAATTTTTAAAATCTCGTAGTCATCATAAATCTTTAATGAGATTATTATATCCTAAAATTAGTGAAATGCATGATGTAACTGAAGATGTTAATAATTATGCTGCTAATATGTGTAGTATTTATGCGATTTTTGTTAATTTTGTTCAATATTTTATGTTGTTATATTTTGGATATTTAGTTTTAATTGGTCAATTAGGTGTTTCTAATTTTGTTTTTGTATCAATTATTTTAAGTGTTTTCTTTGATAATTTATCGGCAGTTTCTTCAATTTCTTTAAAATCGAGTGAAGCTTCTGCTTCTTGGAAATTTGTTGATGAAGAAATTCTGGAACTAATGGAAAGAGATAATGGTGTTGAATTGTGTGAAGTAACAAGACTTGATTTTGTTGATGGAGTTTTGGGTTATGATGATTTAGTTTTGGCTGATAATATTAATTTAAGTGCTAAAAAGGGTGATGTTGTTTTTATTAAAGGTGAAACTGGTACTGGTAAATCGTCTTTGGTTAAGTGTTTGTTAGGATTAAAGGATATGGCTGGTTTAAAACTAAATGGACAGGATTATGTTGATTATAGTTTAGAAAGTATTCGTAGTCATATTGCGTATGTATCACAAAATTTTTTATTATTGGATGATAGTCTGTTGAATAATATTTTAATGGGTGAAGAGTTAAGTGTTGATAATGTTTTGAAATTTAATTTCTTTAATAAATTTGTGGATAATGGTCATATTGCTAATATCGAGATTGTTAATAAGGGTAATAATTTATCTGGAGGAGATAAGCAAAAAATTATTTTGGCTAGAACTTTAATTAAAGATTATGATTTATTAATTTTAGATGAGGTTACTAGTTCAATGGATAAAGAAACTGAAAAAATTGTATTTGATGAAATTTTTAGTCGTCGTCAAAATTTAATAACTATTATCATTTCTCATGATGATCATTTAATGGCATATGCTAATAAAGTTTGGCAATTGGCAGATAAAAAATTTAGGGAGATTATTAATTAATTTAAAGTTTGATATTTGTTAATGGTTTATGCTATAATCATTACAAGTCATATAACTCGAGGAGTAGTTATGATTTATTTTTCAGGGACATGATGGTTGGTGTGAATCATGATTTAATCTTAATGAAGGTAGCGAGTTTGATACAGATATGAATGTTTAGTAGTATTTGTCGTTGGTGGCGTTAACACATTTGAGAAAAAATCTAGGTGGTACCATGCATATATGCATCCTTGGGATCACCTTTTATTTTGTTATTAGGAGGTAATTATGGCATTGTCTAATAAATATAATCATTTAGAGATTGAAAAAAAATATTATGATCAATGGATTAAAAATGAATATTTTGTTGCTAAAAAAAATGATAAACAACCATTTTCGATTGTTATTCCACCTCCAAATGTTACTGGAAAATTACATTTAGGTCATTCGTGGGATAATACTTTACAAGATATACTAGCTCGTTATCAGCGTCTATTAGGTAAAGATGTATTATATTTACCTGGGATGGATCATGCCGGTATAGCTACTCAGGCTAAAATTGATGCTCGTTTAAAAGAACAAGGTATTTCTCGTCATGATATTGGTCGCGAAAAGTTTTTGGAACACGCATGGAATTGGAAAGAAGAATATGCGGATACTATTTGTAAACAATGGGCCAAAATGGGACTTTCTTTAGATTATAGTCGTTTGCGTTTTACTTTAGACCAAGGTTTAAATGATGCTGTTAATGAAGTATTTGTTACATTATATAATGAGGGATTAATTTTTCAAGGTGATCGGATTATTAACTGGGATCCTGTTGCTCAAACGGCTTTGAGTAATATTGAAGTTATTTATAAAGAAGTTGAAGGTAATTTTTGGACATTTAAATATCCATTAGTTGATAGTGATTCATTTTTATTAGTTGCGACAACTAGACCAGAAACGATGTTTGGAGATGTTTGTGTAGTTGTTCATCCTCTTGATTCTAGATATGCTCATTTAATTGGCAAAAAAGTTATTAATCCGGCTAACATGCAAGAAATACCAATTATTGGAGATGAATATATAGATATTGAGTTTGGTACTGGGGCTATGAAATGTACACCTGCTCATGACCCAAATGATTTTAAACTAGGATTAAAATATAATTTAGAAATGCCTATTTGTATGAATCCAGATGGTACTATGAATGAGTTGGCTAATGAATATAATGGATTAGATCGTTTTGAATGTCGTAAACAATTAGTAGCTAAACTTGAAAAAAATGGTTATTTAGAAAAAGTTGAAAAACATATTCATCAAGTAGGTCATAGTGAAAGAACCGATTGTATCGTAGAACCATATTTATCTAGACAATGGTTTGTTAAAATGGAACCATTGGCTAAAGATGTATTGGATAATCAAAAAAACGTTGATACTAAAATTAATTTTTATCCACCACGTTTTGAAAAGATTTTTTGTGATTGGTTGGAAAATATTGAAGATTGGTGTATATCTAGACAATTATGGTGGGGCCATCGAATTCCGGCTTATACTCATAAAGTTACTAAGGAACTGCTTGTTAGTAAAACACCACCTACAGATATTGAAAATTGGGAACAAGATCCCGATGTTTTAGATACGTGGTTTTCTAGCGCATTGTGGCCATTTTCGACATTAGGTTGGCCGAATTCATCTAGTTTAGATTTAGAACGTTACTATCCAACAGATGTATTAGTAACTGGTTATGATATTATTTTGTTTTGGGTTGTTAGGATGGCTTTTCAAGCTCGTCATTTTACTAAAAATATTCCTTTTAAAGATGTTTTAATTCATGGTTTGATTAGGGCAGAAGATGGTAGAAAAATGTCGAAATCTTATGGTAATGGAGTTGATCCTATTGATGTTATCGAACAATATGGTGTTGATGCTTTGCGTTATTTTTTAGTAACAAATTCGACACCGGGTTTAGATTTAAGATATTCAAAGACAAAAGTAGAAGCTGCTTGGAATTTTATTAATAAAATTTATCAGTCGGCACGTTTTGTATCTTTATATTTGCCATAAGATTTTGATTGTAAAAACATTAAATTAAATAATTTATCTTTATATGATCATTGGATTTTAACAAAATTGAAAAAAGTTTTAAAAGAAGTTGAATTAAACATGGGACAATATGAATTTGTTAATGTTGGTACTTGTTTAGAAAATTTTATTTGGAATGACTTTTGTAGTTGGTATATCGAACTTTCAAAATCGTCTTTAGCTAGTGATGATAGCAATGTTTTAAATGCTACTTATAATACTTTATATGTGGTTTTAATTAGTATTATTAAAATGTTATCTCCATTTATGCCTTTTGTTTGTGAAGAGATTTATTTATCTTTACCACATATTTATGAGTCAGTTAATTTAGAATCTTGGCCTCAAATTGATTATGTTGAAGATGAAGAGGCTATGAATAGTGTTGAACAATTGTTAGAAATTATTAGTGCTATTCGCGAAACAAGAGTAGCATATAATTTAAAACCTTCTTTAGATTTAGCTGGTTGTATTTTTGATAGTGATAATAATCTATTAGAATTAAATAGTTTATTTAAATCAAGTTTACTAAAGATGTCTCACTTAATTATAGAGGATTTTGATGGGGAGAGAATGATTGTGCCACTAAAATTTGGTAGTTTACATTTATTAAAATCACAATTAATTGATATTGAAGTTGAAAAGCAACGGTTATTGAAACAGAAACAACATTTTGAAAATGAAGTTGATCGCTGTTTAAAATTGTTATCAAATCCTAATTTTATTAATAAAGCTGCTATAGATAAGGTTAATAGCGAAAAATTAAAATTAGATCAAAATCAGCAACAATTAAAATTGATTTTAGATCAATTATCTAATTTAGATGATTAAACCCCTTTCAGAAATTAATTTTTTTTGATACAATAGTAAATTGATGGAGGAGAATGTAAAAATGAATTTAAAATATGTTTATCAGTTTAGTGAAGCTGATGGAACTATGCGTGATTTGTTAGGTGGTAAAGGTGCTAATTTAGCTGAAATGACTAAATTAGGATTACCGGTTCCTAAAGGTTTTACTGTTAGTACTGCTACTTGTAATTTATATTATGATCAAAACGAAACTTTGTCTGATGAAATAGTGGCTGAAATTTTAGAAAATATTCATAAATTGGAAGTGGCTACTAATAAAGGATTTGGAAATTTAGATAATCCATTATTAGTTTCTGTTCGTTCTGGTGCTAGAGCTTCTATGCCAGGAATGATGGATACGGTTTTAAATTTAGGTTTAAATGATGAGGTTGTTGAGTCTTTGGCTAGATTGACTAACAATCCTAGATTTGCTTATGATAGCTATCGTCGTTTTATTCAAATGTTTGCGGATGTGGTAATGGAAGTTCCTAAGCATGAGTTTGAAGTTATTATTGATGAAATGAAAGAAGAGCGTGGTATTAAGTTAGATAATGAGCTTAGTGCTGATGATTTAAAAGAGATGGTTGCTAGATTTAAGGCATATTATCAAAGTAAGAAACATGAATTATTTCCTAATGATCCTAAAGAACAGTTGATTGCTGCTGTTAAAGCTGTTTTTAGATCATGGAATAATGAGCGTGCTATTTATTATCGTCGTGTTAATGATATTCCTGCTTCTTGGGGTACTGCTGTTAATGTTCAAGAAATGGTGTTTGGTAATATGGGTGATGATTGTGCTACAGGTGTAGCTTTTACTCGTAATCCGGCTACTGGTGAGAAAAAAGTTTTTGGTGAATTTTTAATTAATGCTCAAGGTGAAGATGTTGTTGCTGGTATTAGAACACCGATGTATATGGATGAAATGGAAAAAATAATGCCAGAAGTTTATAAGCAGTTTATGGATATTTGTAATGTTTTAGAAAATCATTATCATGATATGCAGGATATGGAGTTTACTGTTGAAAAGGGTAAATTATTTATGTTACAAACTCGTAATGGTAAACGGACTGCTAAAGCTGCTTTAAAGATTGCGGTAGATTTAGTTAATGAAGGTTTAATTAATGAAAAAGAAGCGGTATTACAAATAGATCCTAAGTTATTAGATTCGTTATTGCATCCTCAATTTGATGCTGAAGATATTAAAAAACATCAAGTTATTGGTCATGGATTAGCGGCTTCTCCTGGTGCGGCTGCTGGTCATATTGTTTTAGATGCTGCTACTGCTAAAGATTGGGCAAATAATGGTAAAAAAGTTATTTTAGTTCGTTTAGAAACTTCGCCTGAAGATATTGAAGGTATGAATGTTTCAGAAGGTGTTTTAACTGCTCGTGGTGGAATGACTTCGCATGCTGCTGTAGTTGCTCGTGGTATGGGTATTTGTGCAGTTTCTGGTTCTAATGATTTAAAGATTGTTGATGATAATACAATTACTATTGGTGGTAAAGAGTATCATCAAGGTGATTTTATTTCTTTAGATGGTTCAACTGGTACTATTTATGAAGGATTGATTAAAACTGTTCCTGCATCTATTTCTGGTGATTTTAAAGTATTTATGGAATGGGTTGATCGTTATCGTTTAATGCGTGTTCATACGAATGCTGATACTCCTAAAGATGCTAAACAAGCTCTAGATTTTGGTGCTGAGGGTATTGGTTTAGTAAGAACTGAACATATGTTTTTTGAAGCTAGTCGAATTAGAGTTATGCGTGAAATGATTTTATCGCGTAATTTAGAACAACGCCAACATCATTTATCACAATTAGAAGTTTTCCAACAAGAAGATTTTGAAGGAATTTATGAAGTAATGAAAGAATTGCCGGTTACTATTCGTTATTTGGATCCACCACTACATGAATTCTTGCCTCAAGATCCAGAAGAAATTAAGTCAATTGCAACTGAGATGGGGGTTGATTTAGATTATTTAAATAGTGTAATTGCTTCATTACATGAATTTAATCCGATGATGGGTCATCGTGGTTGCCGTTTAGCTGTATCTTATCCGGAAATTGCTAAAATGCAAACACGGGCTGTTATTAATGCTGCATTAAATGTTAATAAACGTCTATCTATTAATTTAGTTCCAGAAATAATGATTCCATTAGTTGGTGATGTTAAAGAATTAGAATTCATTAAATCGGTAGTTGATAAAGAAGCACAAGCTATTATTAATGCTAGTGGTCAGTCTTTAACTTATAAAGTAGGTACAATGATTGAAGTTGTTCGTGCTGCTTTAGTGGCTGATGAAATTGCGAAGGTCGCTGATTTCTTCTCATTTGGTTCTAACGATTTAACTCAATATACATTTGGTTTTTCACGCGATGATGCTGCTAAATTTTTGGATGATTATTATTCTAAGAAAATTTATGAACAAGATCCTTTCCAAAGAATGGATGAAAAAGGTGTTGGTCAATTAGTTAAAATGGCTATCGAGCGAGGTCGTAGTAGTAAACCAGAATTAAAATGTGGTATTTGTGGTGAACATGGTGGTGATCCTGCAACAATTAATTTCTTATATAAATTAGGATTGAATTATGTTTCATGTTCTCCATTTAGAGTTCCAATAGCAAGATTGGCTGCTGCTCAAGCTTCTATTAGAAATCCGCGATAATTTATATTAATAAAAAGAATCCTCTACATTTTTGTAGAGGATTTTTATAAGTAGTAACTATTCGATTACTTGTACTTCATTAATTTCAGGAATTTCGTCTAATAAAATAGCCTCAATTCCCATCTTAACAGTTACATCTGCTAAACCACAGCCTACACATGCGCCATGTAGACGAATATAGGCTATTCCGGTTTCCATATCTACATATTCAAAAGAAACATCACCGCCATCACTTTGAATATATGGTCTAATTTTGTTTAATGTATAAATTACTTTTTCTTCTATGTTCATAAATTTTCCACCCGTTATCATTATACTAACTTTTTTAAAAAAATACCAAATATATGATACAATAATATTCAGAAAGGGGTTTGTAGTTTGAAGATTAATTATCGAAAAAATGATGTTGTTGAGGGAATAGTTAATAATGTTGTTGCTTATGGGGCGTTTGTTTATATTGATTATCATACTTCGGGATTAATTCATATTTCTGAGATTACTAATGGTTTTGTTAGTAATATACATCAACATTTAGTTGTTGGTCAAAAAATACATTGTAGGGTAATTGATGTCGATAATGAAAAAGGTCATTTACGATTATCATTAAAGAATATTCAAAAAAATATTAAACCCAGAATTTTACGAAGAGATCGTTTATTGCAACAAAAACACAATTTATTACCAGCTAATGAATTAGGTTTTTCGTCTTTAAAAAATAATCTTAATACTTGGATCGAAAAGGAGGAGTTATGTTAAAATTAGATTTAAGTAATGTTTTAATTAATTATGATTTTAATCAATATCGTGGTAAGGTTAATGATATTCATAATATGATAC
>JAEWIH010000150.1 GCA_023387245.1 Bacillota bacterium
TTAGAATACAGTGGCAAAACAACCCGAACCTCTGCACCCTCATCAATCAAAGCACGAGGCAACGAACCAATAACATCCGCCAAGCCACCACTCTTAACAAACGGCAATCCCTCACCAGCAACAAATAATATTCTCTCCATAAAAACTCCTATAACTGATCATGGCGATTTAAATAAATTAAATTATCATAACTACCAATAATCGACTTAGTCTTCTCAACTCTAACATGCTTATCAACAACTACATATTCCATTCTAATATTTTTAGAAATAGTAGTCGAAGGTAAAACAATACAATTCTCTAAAACACTACCCTCATCAACAACTACTCCCCGACCAATAATCGAATTTTTAACAGTACCATTAATAACACAGCCATTCGCAATCAAACTATTAACTACCACCGATTTTTTACCATACTGCGTCGGAGAAGAATCATTAGTCCGAGTATAAATTGGCCAAGCCCGATTAAACATTTTAAAATCACCCGACTTTAAAATACTCATGTTTGAATCAAAATATGACCTCAAATCAACACTAGCCAAAGCCTCCGACCTAACCCGATAACCCAACACATTCATTTGATTAATTTTTTCAAATAATATATCACTAAACCAATAAATAGAAGAAGTAGCCAAAGCACTATCAATTAAAGAATAAAATAAACTCTTCTTCAAAACATAAGTCTCTAAACTAATATTACGCGACTTAGCCTGACCATGATTAATACTATGACCAACTATTCGATTACCATCAAAAGTCAAAGTAGTACAACCTAAAAAACGCTCCTTAGCCTGATCACAATTTTTATATAAAACTGTAATATCAGCACCAGACTCAATATGCTTATCCATTACATCCTTAAAATCCTGAACATATGTAAAATGTGCCGGAACAATAATTACATATTCACACAAATCCTCCATAATATATGCCCGATTGTGATGATAAGCCATCACATCAGTATTATATATGCTAGAAGACATTTCATTCTCACCATACATAACCCGTAACCTACCATGCTTAGAATTAATATTATAATGACGACCAGTACCAACATGCTCAAATACTGAACGCGGTTTTTCTTTCACATAAACATGAATAGTATTAACACCAGAATTAGATAAATTGGAAATAGGGAAATCCATTAATCGATAACGCCCCAAAAAAGAAGCAGACATTAAAGGGCGATGATTACTAATACCCTTAATCCGATAACGATCGCTCTCAAAAGCAATCAAGCCCATAGCCCGTGCCATTATTTACTCCTCCCCGCATTTTGATCATGAACTAAACTAATCTTTTTAGCACTGCCATAACAACCATCAATCAACTCCAAAGACTCCATAACAATGCTATTTCTCACACTAACACCACTCTTAACCACAACATTAGCCAATAAAACACTATCAATAACTTCAGCACCCTCTTCAACAATACAACCATCAAAAATAATACTATGTTTTACTTTTCCAAAAACCATCGCACCTTGATTAATCATCGAATTTTTCACATCAGCATTTTTACCAACATATTGAGGAGGAACCGGCTTATCTTCTGTATAAATACGCCAATAATGATCTCTAACCGTAATACCGCTATCTGGATCCAACAAATCCATATTAGCCTCCCACAAAGATTCAATAGTACCAACATCTTTCCAATAGCCCTCAAAACGATATGCCTTTAGCACTTTCTTTTCATTTAAAAATGCCGGAATAATATCTTTACCAAAATCATGACTAGACTTATCATTTTTCGCATCAGCAATTAAAGCCTTACGCAACGGCTTCCAACTAAAAATATAAATACCCATCGAAGCTAAATTTGACTTAGGAACAGCCGGTTTTTCCTCAAACTCAATAATCATATCATTTTTATCAACATTCATAATCCCAAAACGACTAGCCTCTTTAAGTGGAACTTCCAATACCGCAATCGTCGCATCAGCCCTAGCCTGCTTATGAGCATCTAACATTAAAGAATAATCCATTTTATAAATATGATCACCAGACAAAATTAAAATGTATTCAGGATTATGGCTATCTATAAAATCAATATTTTGAGTAATCGCATCAGCAGTACCACGATAAACACCAAAACCTTCATTCGTTTCTCTAGGCGGCAAAACAAAAATACCCGAATTACGAGCATCCAATCCCCAATGAGACTCATGAGCTACATAAGAATTTAAAAATATATTTTCATATTGGGTCATAACACCAACAACACTAATACCCGAATTTGCACAATTACTAAGAGGGAAATCAATAATCCGATACTTCCCACCAAAACTAACAGCCGGTTTCGCTACAGTAGTAGTCAACTCATGTAAACGAGAACCACGACCACCAGCTAAAATCATAGCCAACATTTCATGTTGTACCATAACATTTCCTCCTTATACTTCCTAATTATATTATACCAATCTTTCATTTCGTTGTTAACGTTTTCAAAAAAAATTATAGATTTTTTAAAATTAACTTAAAGAAAAACATGTGAACTATATTCACATGTTTAATAATTAATATCTTTTCAAAATAGTATAAGCCGCTTTCAAAATTATAACATCCAAAATCGTCATTACAACAAAACGCACCAAACGTGCAACCACTCCAACCAATATCGGTAATTTAAACATAAAATTCAACCATAAAACCGTCAAAAAATAAGAAACAAATAATTCGGATATTATAGCCACTGCCACTAATTTAAAATCAGTTTTGATTTTAGTCGCACCAAACGCACCACCAATAGTACCATAAAGTACCATATTTAATGTAAAACCAAAATAAGGAAACGGTGTTGGCGATAATAATAATTGAATCATATCAACTAAAAAACCACTCATCGCCCCTCTAAATATACCATAACGCAAACCAATTAGCATAATCGGAACTGAATCGAATTTAATTTCAAAAGTTTCTGGTCCAAATAAAGGTACCTTTATCTTTAAATAAGAACCTAAAACAATTGATAAACTCATTAACAACGCTATAATAGCCATATCTTTTATATTGAAGTTACGTATTTTGTCATATTTAAAACTCAACATCAAAATAATTATAATCAATAGTAAACAAATAAAATTACTAACACCCATTAAATCCATCGTCAAACCACCTCTTTCTAACTTCGCTTATAAAATATAATGAACCAGTAATAACTAAACCTTTATTTAATTTTTTAGCCCGTCGATATCCTTCACAAATCGCTTGACAATAATCAGAATAATAGCTCAATCTGGCATCAATATTTAAATCATTATAATCTGCCCTCCTCTCATTATCAAAAGACGTAATAATAATATCATAATTATCACTCAATAACTGCCCCAACATATTAGAAATATCTTTATCCACTAAAGCACTAAAAACAACAACAAAATCTTTTCCCAAATTTTTCAAACTTTGACGCAACTTAAAAATACCATCACGATTATGGCCACCATCAATAATAATCGGTAACTGTTTATCCAAAAATTCGAAACGACCAGGCCAATCGGTATTATTAATACCCATAACTAAATCTTGATCACTAACTCGAAATAAATCATATTTGGACAATGTTTTAACAACATTAATCGCCAACGCCGCATTTTCAATTTGATAAAAAGCTAAACTCTTTAAATTAAAACTTAATCCAAACATTTCTAAAAATTGACTACGCCATTTATAAACAGGTGTTAAATATAGTGGATAATCAGTTTCTTTTTGAAATATATTTAATATTTTTAAATTAGAAACATTACTAAAAACAAATCGACACTTTTTAATAATACCTGCCTTTTCAAAAGCAATTTCCTCTAAACTATTACCCAAAAATTGCATATGATCAAAAGTGATATTAGTAATAACACACGCTAAATTATTAAAAACATTTGTTGCATCAAATCTACCACCCATACCAACTTCATAAATAGCCAAATCAACTTTTTGATCAATAAAATAATAAATTGAAATCAAAACATCAATCTCAAACATAGATAATTGATAAACATCCCAGTATTTATATGTTTTATTTATATAAAATAATAAATCTTGATCGCTAATGTTTCGGTTATTAATCCGCATTCGATCATTATGACAACTTAAATGTGGCGAAGTAAAACTAGCAACTTTATAACCAGCACTTTGATAAATACTTCTTAAAAAATTAGTAGTCGAGCCTTTACCATTAGTACCAGTAACATGAATGACTTTTAAAGAGTTTTGAGGATTACCTAAGTCAGACAACATTTTTAAAACATGATTTAAACGTGGCTTAGAGCCATTTTTTCTCTTATATAATACTTCTAAAGCTTTTGATAAATCACTAAACATTATTACTCCAATCTATTTCTAAATAACCTCTTTCTACTAAAAGTTGATTAATTTTAGAAAAAGGCTTAGAACCAAAAAATCCGCGATAAGCACTTAGGGGTGAAGGATGTGGACTTTGTATTATCCAATGTTTTTCTATATTAATTAAATGACGATATTTTTGAGCAACTTTACCCCATAAAACAAAAATAACAAAATCATTATACTTATTTAAATAATCAAAAACACTTTCAATTATAATATTATAATCAAAATTTATATGCGATAAAGGCTTATCCTTAACTACCGTCAAAGTTGTATTTAATAATAAAACCCCTTGTAAAAACCATTTAGTTAAATCACCATTTTGATTATCAATATTTAAATCAGCCTTTAATTCTTTAAAAATGTTAATTAAAGATTTAGGCAACGGCATACCAAAATTAACTGAAAAAGCTAAACCATTAGCTTGATTAGGTTGATGATAAGGATCTTGTCCTAAAATAACTACTTTAACATTGTTTAAATCAATCTCTTCAATTGCTCGAAAAACTTGATTTCTAGGCGGATAGATAATATCAGTCTTATAAGCTTTTTCAATTTGTAATAACAGTTGTTGAAACCGGATATTACTTGATAACTGTTTTAAAAAAATATTTTCCATATTGATATTCTAGCACAACGCAATTACTAATACATATTATAGTATATAAAAATAAAAGGGCATATAACTAATGCCCATTTAATGTTTTTACTTTAAAACAACATCTAATTCAATATGTTTTAAATCGCGAATTATCGATAATTTAACAGTACTATTTAATTTTTGATTATATAATGCTTTTCTTAAATCTGTTAAACTACTAACTTCAACCCCACCAAATTTGGTAATAATATCACCAACTAATAAGCCAGCAGCTTCTGCGGCCGAATCTTTAACTATCTTTTGCACTAATAATCCTTTTTCAACATCAGGAACTTTAATACCAAATAATAGTCCATATTTTCGCAATTCATCCATTGTAATAACTGAAACTCCTAAAGATGGCCGCACTACTTTACCATCTTTTTCTAATTGAGCAACAATCGCTAAAACTTCGTTTGAAGGATTCGCAAAATTCATACCCTCTATTTGAACACTTTGAAATTTTAAAGTATTAATTCCAATTAATTGGCCAGCCATATTAACTAAAGCACCACCAGAATTACCGGGATTAATCGCAGCATCGGTCTGTAACATCAATATTTCCCAATCAGCTTCTTTATCGCCATTTAAATCTAAAGGTATTAAACGATCTTTACCCGAAATAACACCTACCGATAAACTTCCAGCAAATTTTTGACCATTTGGAGAACCAATCGCTAACACAGTTTCGCCAATCTCTAACACGCTAGAATCACCAATTTCCATCGTCTGTAATACTAAATCACTTTTTACTTCCAACACCGCTATATCAGCAAAAACATCACTGCCAACTACTTTACTATTTAAAACATCACCATTACTTAATTCAATTTTTATTTCTTCGCCTTGATTAATAACGTGATTATTAGTAATAATTTTACCAACGCCATTTTCATAAGCATAAATTACTCCAGATCCAGATAAAGCTAATTGATTTTGGCGATAATTTAATACCGTAACTACACTATCTTTTACTTTATTATAAACTTTAGCAACATCACTATTAACAGGATTTAAAACAGTAACATCTTCTTTTTTACTATTTTGATTAGATGTTAACTGGTTTAATCTATTTTCCTGACTAACTAACATAATACCCATACCAATATTAATAACAATTAATATAAAAATTAATAAAGAAACTATAATTTTTTTCAAAACACAACCTCCTTTTTCCAACTATTTTAGCATTAATTAAATAAAAATACAAAAAAATTGATATAATAGAAAAGAGGTATTAGTATGCATGTATTATTAGTAGAAGATGAAATTAGATTAGCCGAATCGATTGCTCAAATTTTAAATGAAAATAATATTACTTGTGACATGAAACATGATGGTATGTCAGGACTTTCGATGGCAATGAATGGTAATTATGATGTCATTATTATGGATGTTATGTTACCGTCTTTAGATGGTTTTGAAATAATTCAAAGGCTAAGAGCCAATAAAAATAACATCCCTGTCATTTTTTTAACTGCCAAAGATTCTATTGAAGATAAAGTAACGGGACTTACAATCGGTGCTGATGATTATTTAACTAAACCTTTTGAGCCACAAGAACTATTGGCTAGAATTAAAGTATTAGCTAGAAGAAAAGGCGAAATAATTAGCGATGAACTAAATTTTGAGGATATTATATTAGATTTAAGTAATCGGATTTTAATTTGTCACGAAAAACAAGTTCATCTGGCATTAAAAGAGTTTGAATTATTTCAACTATTTATGTCTTATCCAAATCAAACTTTTTCTAAAGATCAAATAATTACTCAAATATGGGGCAATGATTCCAATGCTTTAGATAATAATGTTGAGGCTTATATTAGTTTTTTAAGGAAAAAATTAATTTATTTAAATTCAAAAGTTACTGTTAAAACTGTTCGTAAAGTTGGATATTATTTAGGGATGAAAGATGATTAAAAAATTACGCAGAAATGTTATTTTAATTTTAGTAATTATATTAAGTATCGGACTAGCAATCGTATTATCAATATTTGGGGCTAGTAAAATTTCTGAAATTAATACTATTAAAAACAATTTACTAGAAATCACTTTAGAAGCTTCAATTAATAATCAACCATTACCGACTGATAATGTATATAATATCCGCAATTTATCTGCAGTTTATACTATTCCAGATCAAAAATTAGTTATAACCTCTAATCAATGGAATTTAGAAACTGCCGAAATTTCTAAAATATTAAATACTACTATTAATCAAGAACTAATAGATGATAATTTTTCATATATAAAAAAAATTGTTAATAATCAAATTCATATTGCTGTTATAGATAATGAAATTACTAAAGAAATATTAAATACTACTTTTAAACAATTGTTACTTGTTTGGATCTTTTTTAATATTATATTTATTATGCTTTCTTATATATTATCTTATATTTTAACAAAACCAGTATCTAAGTCTATCGAACAACAAAAACAGTTTATTGCTGATGCTTCACACGAATTAAAAAACCCATTAGCCGTTATTGCTGCTAATACACAAATATTACTATCACATCCTAACGATAGTATTGCTTCTGTAAACAAGTGGATTAATAATACTAAAATTGAAGTTGATAGAATGAAAGAATTAGTTAATCAATTACTATTTCTGGCACATTCAGATGCATCTAATAATCAAATAAAAACTGAAAAAATAAATTTTTCAGACATTGTTGAACACCAATGTTTAATTTATGAATCATTGGCCTTTGAACGCAAAAAATCACTATTAACTAATATTGAACCTAATTTATATATTAGTGGTAATAGCGATCTTTTAAAAAAACTAGTTTCTATATTATGTGATAATGCTTTAAAATATGCTTATCCAAATACTGAAATATTAATTAATGTTTATTGTAAAGAAGGTTATATTTATTTAAAAGCCCAAAATCAAAGTGATGATTTAAGTAATGAAGATTTAAAAAATATTTTTAAAAGATTTTATCGTGTTGAAAAAAGTCGTAATCGGGAATATGGTGGCTATGGCTTAGGATTAGCCATGGCTTATGAAATCACTAAACAACATAAAGGTAAAATCTTTGCAACTTCACAAGATCATTTAATTACATTTCTATTATCTTTTAATGAATTTAAACAATGATTACATAAACCATAAACTTCTATTCGATGGGATTCTATTTGAAATCCCTTTTTCTTTAATGTATCTTCATACGTTTCTAACATACAACATGGTAAAGGGATTTTATTTTTACAATTATTACAAATGGCATAATGTTCATGAGTAGCATTAGCAAGTGCATATAAAGTTACTTGTGCTGATGCTAAAGTCATTTGATTAACAATTTTATGTTTTAAAAAAACTTCTAATACACGATAAACCGTCGATAACCATAATTCATTATCTTCTTTACGCAAATCATCAAAAATCTCTTGAGCACTTTTAGGAACTGATTGCTTTTCTAAATAACGATAAATAGCCACTCTGGCTTGTGTCTTTTTAATATTAGACGGAAACATCTTTTTTTCCTCCCATAATATATAAAATTTTATTGATAGCTAAAATACTTAAAAGGCCAGTAATTGATAGTAATACCATTGTTCCTCCAGGCTTTAAATCAAAATAATAACTTATAATTAATCCCAGAGTCATATATAAAATACCCAAAAAACAACTCGAAATTACTAATTTATAATAACTATTCGCCAATTGCATTGCACAGGCTACAGGGATAATCATCATACTACTAACAATTAATGTACCAACAATTCTAGCACTAATGGCAACTACTAAAGCTACTAATAAATTGGTAATAAATTTAATCAATTTTAAATTTATCCCATCTAACAAAGCCCCTTTTTCATCTATTATAGTATAACAAATTTGATGATAAAAAAATAAAAATAAACTAATTACAAAAATAAAAATTAAAGTAATTAAAATAATTTCATTATCCTCAATTGCGACTATACTCCCAAACAAATAAGAATTAAAACTAGCACCATTTTTAACAAAAGATGACAATACAGCCGCCAAACCAATACCTAACGACAAAATTATCATTGTTGCCATTTCTTTATAGCGTTTAATATAACCGGATAAAATCTCGATTAAACAAGCAAAAACTATACATACAATAACACTAATCCAAACTGGATTATAACCCAAAATAAGACCTATACTAACACCCACTAAACTACTATGTCCCATAGCTTCTGGACTAGAGGCTTGTCTTTTTAAAACTACAACATTACCTAATAGTGGTAATAATATGCCTAAAATAATTGAAATATATAATGCTTTTTGCATAAAAACATAATTAAATATGTTCATGACGATGATCTCCCATACTTAAATATAGCTGCCCTAATACTAATTCATAACAATGAGTAATATTATGTTTT
Source organism: Bacillota bacterium (assembly GCA_023387245.1). Classification (GTDB taxonomy): domain Bacteria; phylum Bacillota_I; class Bacilli_A; order Erysipelotrichales; family Erysipelotrichaceae; genus DUUI01. The sequence continues at coordinate 9,357 of JAEWIH010000150.1, forward strand.
AAATGATCGGAATGGTGGGTAACTAAAATAATCGTAATCCCTGATTGCTTTAATTGATCTAGCATATGATAAAAAGTTGTTACCGAATGATTATCAACTCCACTAGTTGGCTCATCTAAAATTAATAATTCAACTTCTGACAATAAAGCTTTTGCTAAAAAAACACGCTGTTGTTGTCCGCCAGATAATTTAGAAATTAATTTTTTTCTAACTTCATATAAGCCTACGCGTTTTAATGCTGTTGCTATTTTTTCTTTATCTTCTTTTGATAAAAAAAACAAATTACGCTTATTTTTTAATAATGCTAGACTAACTACTTCTTCAACACTCGCAAATATATCACTTTGTTGCATCAAAGTTGTTTGTCTGACATAACAAATATTATTAGTATTAATGACGAAATGACCAAAGGTTGGAACTAACTCTTTGGTCAATATATTTAATAATGTAGTTTTGCCACTGCCATTTTCACCCATAATAACGACAAAATCACCTTGGCATACTTCTAAATTTAAATTTTTAAGTACTAATTCTTTTTCATAACGAAAAGAAACATTTTCTAATTTAATTAATTGGCTATTCATACTACTTAACTAAAGCACTAATCAATGAATTTAAATTTTGTCTTTGAATACTAAAATAATTTTGCCCAGCATCTATTTGTTCTTTAGTTAAAGTTTCTAATGGATTTAATACAGCTACTTTAGCTCCTGTTTCTTTAGAAATAGCTGCAGCTACTTTTTCGCTAGCTAACTCTTCAAAGAAAATAGTACTAATATTATGGTCTTTAACAAAATGAATAATTTCTGCCATCTTACTTGGATCTGGTTCTGATGTTGGAACAATGCCCTCTACTCCATATTGAACTAAACCATAAGCATTACATAAATATCCAAAAGCCTCATGTGAAACAACAATCTCTTTTTGTTTAACATTACTCAAACCAGTAACAAATTCTTGGTGTAATTTATCAAATTCTAAAGCCACTTTATTAAAATTTTCAATGTATTTAGAACCATTTTCACTATCAAAAGCACTTAGTTTATCAGCAATATTTTTAGCCTCTGCCTTAGCATTTAAAGGCGCTAACCATACATGTGGATCATATTCACCATGGTGATGATCGTGATGTTCATGTTTATGTTCATGATCTTTGTGGTCATGGTCTTTATGTTCGTGATCATGGTCATGATGATGATGACTATGAGTAGCTTTTGCTAGTTCTATTCCCTCAGAAGCATTAATTACCAATAACTTTTTATTAGATAGCCCTGCTAAAATTTTATCTATCCATGGTTCCATTTCAGCTCCATGATATATAAAGACATCTGCTTCTTCAATACTAGCAATATCTTTAGCTGTTGGCTCATAATCATGAGCAGAAGATCCAAAAGGAATTAAAGATACTACTTCATCGTTGTCACCCACAACTAATTTAGTAAATTCATATACTGGATAAATAGTTGTAACAATCTTTTTCTTACTAGCTTTTTCGCTATTTTGTTGAGTATTATTGACACTACAACCAACTAACATTAAAGCTATAAAAAATAAAATTAATATTTTTTTCATATTTCCTCCTTGCAAAGCATTCGCATATGCATTATATAACCAAATAAAAAAGATTACAAGTAAAATAATTAATATTATTTTCAACTTTTTTGATATAATAAAATTGAAAGGAGGTAAATTATGCTAAAGGTTGTTTTAGGTATATGCATTTTATTTATGGTAGCCGCATGCACCAAAAACGACACTACATCTAATGATAAAGTCATTAATTCTACGAATACATCCGAAAATAGTGATATCATTGCTACACCAATTCAAATACCACCCTCTTTATTAGTTAAAGACGTAATTATTAATATAACTCATGAAAATCAGAATAATGGAGAACTAGTTGCGATTGCTAAAAATAATAGTAATCTCACTATTAAAAATATAAAAATTGAATTTATTATTAATTCTAAAGATATAAAATTTTTAACTTATAATAATACAATTAAAAGTAATAATACCTCCAAAGCTTTTTTTCTA
>JAEWIH010000076.1 GCA_023387245.1 Bacillota bacterium
GCCAATACCTAACTATTTTACAACTATTTTTAGCCGCTACCCTAACAAATTGATTAAAATCAATAACATTATCATTAGAAGATAATAAATCAGAAATACCCCGCACAATTATACAATCAATTTCTAAACGATTAGCAACACTTAAAATAGCACAACTCTCCATATCCAAAGCCACAATATTTTCACTATCAAAACGTTGTTTAATTTCTAATTTTTTAGCATTATCACTAACAAACTGATCGCCAGATACAATTAATCCGCGCTTATATACTATCCCCAATTGTCGACAAGCGTGCTCAAAGCTATTAACTAAGTTACTATTAGCTAATTCTAAAAAACGGGTCGGAGTTACTAATAAATCATCATAATCTAAACATAAATCATGAAATCTAGCACTATCAATTAAAACAACGTCACCAATCTTTTGATCATTTGTCATTCCTAAAGCACTACCAAAATTAATAATTAAATCAACTTTATAAACTAATCCTAATAAACTAGTAACAAAAGCACTATTCACTTTACCAATACCACAAATAGTGATAATTATTTCTTGCTGATTATATTTTACAATTAAAAATTTATGACCATAATAATATTGCTCATCAACTAAAGTAGTAATTTCTAAAATAGCCTCTACTTCTTCAGGCATTGCCACAATAATCGCTATTCTATTTTTTGACATATATAAAAATATTTTTCTCCTTCACAAATACCCTCTTGCTTAAAATCAGTCAAAATCCGGACTTTAAACCCACATTTTTTCAATAATCCTAACACAAACTCAGGATCAAATACACACTGTTGCACACTATCATATTCATTATATTCATCCCCATAAAAAACGAAATAATGATTTAAATAATAATCAACAACCTCAATACTCCATTGATAACAAACATTATCAACAATCCCCTCTTCAATATAACCATCTAATTCAGTTAAACGATCAAGACTATGCATATCAAATACAAATACGCCATTAATATTTAGCTTAGAATAAACTTGTTTAAAAAAAGTTTCTAATTGCGAATTATTTAAATAATTAATACTATCACCAAAACAAGCAATTGTATTAAATGATTGCCTAATTGAAGATAAATCTAGCATATCAGCACATATAACTGGATAATTTTTAATGTTTATTAACATATTTTGATCAATATCCAATCCCATAACTGGCTTAGGAAAAGCAAACAATAAATCACCCTGCCCACAAGCTAATTCTAAACAAGGAGCCTCTAAATTTAAACTCTTAACAAAAGCACAATATTGATCAATACCTTCTTGATCAAAAAAAAGACTACGATAATATTTAGATAACATATTCTTGCCACAATTTTTCTAATCCATATTGATAACGTATATTTTCTAAAAATAAATGAATAATAATATTACCACTATCAATTAAAATCCAACCAGAATCAGCCTTTCCCTCTATTCGACAATTATCTAAATCATCTATCAAGTAATTAGCCACCGCTTCTAACAAACGAACATTTGACACATGACCAACAATCATATAATCAAACTCGCTACTTTTATTTATAAAATCCAATACAATAATATTTTCTACCAATTTAGCATCTAACCATGCAACAATTTCATTTTTATCCATTATATTTTAAACTTTCCTCTCGAGTCTTAATAAAACCATAATATAAATTATTTTTAACTAAATATAATAACCTTGCCGTATCATATTGACGCAGTGGCTCTAACTTATCAGCAACAAACAATAACATAGCCATTTGATTTAAACTATTCCCACACACATGATACGCTAAACTATTTAAAAACTTTTTATTTTTAACATAATATTTCTTAGCCGCCACATTTCTAATTTTAAAAGCATGATGTAAATAAAGTGGTGATTTTTTTTCAAAATCACTTAAATCATCTAAACTCATATCTTCTTTATATTGATCATGGCTAATCGCTAAACCATACAATTTTTTTCTTAAAATATAATCATAATTATGGGGCGATAAACTTAAAATAAAATTAGCAACACTAAAAATGTGTTCTTTACGCTTAATTGAGACATTAGCCAATCTCTCACTAGCATAATAACCATATTCAATAATTTCACTCAATATTTTAGGATGAGTCAAAAATTTTAAACCGCATCTAATTTCTGATGAACTAATATTCATATCATTGCCTAATATGTAATCAAATCCAGAAACAATTTCTTGATCACGGCTATAAACAACAAAATCAACTAAATTATATAATGATTCTATATTATACCAATTATTAATATTTTTAGCCTGATCACTCCCAATTAAAAATATAAATTTATAATTAGGATATTTATGTTTTAAGGCTTTAATCGTATTATATGTATAATTAGGAACAGGTAGTTGTTTTTCTATTTCACATACTTTTAACTTTTTAAAACCTTTAATTATATATTTTATCCACTTACAACGCTGATTAAAACTAACTGAATATTCAGTTTTTAAAGGTGCTTGATTAGCCACCAAAAACCAGCCCTGATCAGCATTTAATTGCTTAATCGCCTTTTTTAACATATTAATATGGCCATAATGGACCGGATTAAATGAACCACCCAATAAAACTATTTTTTTCATGGCAAAACGATTTTAGAATCCTTTTTATTTTTACGATAAAAAACTAAAACTCGTCCCGCTTTTAAAACTAAATGACAATTACTTTTAGCAATAATGTCTAATACTAATTGATTAATCTCAGTATCTAGTGTTTTTAAAATCGAAATTTTAATTAATTCATGAGCTACTAAAGCTTGCTCGATTGTTAATATTAATTTAGGATGTAGTCCTTCTTTACCAATTTGAATAATCGGCCTTAAATTATGCGACAACTTTTTCAAATAGGTTTTCTGTTCTTTATTTAAAATCATATTAATGCCTTTCTAATAGCTAAATCTAAATATTGATCACAAACTACTTCAATATCGATAGCCTCTTTACTGCTTATAGCAACAAATCCAATTCCATCTAAAATTATATCATGATGTAGCAACTTAGAAAATTTAACTCTTTTCTCTTTTTGACTATTATAGAGCAAATTTTCTAATAATAAACCTTTTTGATATTTTTCTAAACTATGACGCCCAACATACAAATTATTACTAACATACACTACAACCGAAACCATTTCATTACATTGAATAATTAAAGAACAAAATCCATCAATCACAATTACTTGTTTACCCTTAATTTGAAAAACTTTCGGCTTAACTCGTTTTTTAACTAAAATTTTATCAATTAATTCTACATCTAAATGATTTAGTAAACTAGACTTTAAAGCAATACCAGGAGTATCAATAATCGTTTGATTATTTAATTGATAATAAATAAAATCTAATGTTGTATTAGGAATAGTGGAAATCGTTACTTTACTATTAGGAACAATAGCTTTTAATAACGTTGACTTACCTACATTAGGACAACCCAAAAAAACAACTTGTTTAAAAGGCTTTAAATATTCTAAGAGCTGATCTAAACCTTCTTTGCCAAAATTACCTAATATAAATACTTGATTAATATTTAAATGTGATTCTTTAATCCATTCTAAAACTAGTTTTCTAATTTTATGGACTTTTAATGTTTTAGGCATTAAATCGGATTTTGTTAAAATTAAAGTTATTTCTC
>JAEWIH010000088.1 GCA_023387245.1 Bacillota bacterium
AACGTAATGACACGGGTGTGATTAGCACCACAAAAGAAGTGAACTTCAATAATTCTCAATCAAATGTTTCACCAACCCATTTGTCTCTAAAAATGAGAAAATTATTTACTCTTTTCTTTATCGTTTGTTTGAATTATAGCACATTTATTTATTTTTTTCAAAAATAGTTTTCATACCAATAAAAGCTAAATGAGGATTATATTCATCAATGCGATTACACTCTCTAGCAAACATTCTCCCTAACCCACCAGTAGCAACTATATACGGCTTAGAATTTAAAGCTTTACACATTTCATCAACAATATAATTAATAGAACCAATATAGCCATAAATTAATCCTGCCTGAATACCAGAAACAGTATTTCTAGTTAAAATAGTATCAGGTTTAATTAATTCTGTCTTAGGTAATTTGGCAGTATTAGTAGACAATGCATCTCGACTAATAACTAATCCAGGCATAATAATTGTATAAGCAAACTGCCCATTATCATTAACATGATCAAAAGTAGTTGCGGTCCCAAAATCAATAACAATACATTCTCTTTTATATATTTCAATCGCAGCAGCAACATTTACAATTCTATCAGCACCAACTTCTTTCGCATTTTCACAAAGTATAGAAACACCAGTCTTTATCCCTGGCCCAACAATTAAAGGTTCGATTTTAAAATAGCGTCTTAAAGCATTTAATAAAGCATGCATAATAGGTGGCACTACTGAACTAACAACAATATTATTAATATTTTCAACATCAACATTCAAAGTTTTTAACATAACTAACATATTAACACCTAATTCATCAGTCGTTAACTTATTTTTAGTAGTCATATTAAAATTAGAAATTAATTCTTCACCCTTAAAAACCCCAAACGAAATATTAGTATTCCCTACATCAATTGTCAATAACATATTTAATCCTCTAAATTAATCAAATGATCAATAATTTTAAATGCACATTCTTCTTTAGACATAATCGGTAACTCTAGCATACCACAATTATCAATAATCGTAATAATATTAGTATCATAACCAAAACCAGCACCATCATCTAAAATATTATTACATACAATCATATCCATCTTTTTAGATTTTAATTTTTTTAAGCCATTCTCTACCAAATCACGACTTTCCATCGCAAAACCACAAACTTTACAATGACTTGATTTTAATTCTATCAAACTTGAAATAATATCAGGATTATTAACTAACTCCAATACTATTTCACAATTACCTTCTTTTTTAATTTTATGTTCACTAGTATGTTTAGGACGATAATCTGCCACAGCCCCAGCCATAATGACATAATCAACTTCCCCCACATACTCTTTCATAACCTTTAACATCTCACAAGCACTAAAAACATTAATAACTTTGGCATTTAAAGGAGCCTTTAAATTAGTAGGACCGGAAACTAAAATAACTTCTGCACCCAATTTAAGAGCCACTTTCGCTAAAGCATAACCCATTTTACCACTAGAATGATTACTAATAAAACGCACCGGATCCATAGCTTCAACCGTTGGCCCAGCACTAATCAATACCTTTTTGTTTAAAAGCCGCTTGTCACTAAAAGCAATCATTTCTACATATTCAATTATTTTATCTAATTCAGGTATTTTACCTTTCCCAACATCTCCACAAGCTAATAACCCACAATCACTTTCCATAATATGATACTTACGCAAAGCTAATAAATCTAAATTCGCAACCGTTGCCTGGTTATTTAACATCATCGTATTCATTGCCGGAATAATAATTATTGGTTTTAGATTAATAGCCAAAATAGTAGTCGAAACTAAGTCATCAGCAATCCCATGCGCTAATTTAGCAATCATATTAGCAGTTGCTGGCACTACAATCACTACCTGCGCCCATTTAGCTAATTCAATATGTTTAACATGACTATAATCATCATTTTCTAAAAACATATCACAAAAAACCGGATTTTTCGATAATGTAGATAGCGTTAAAGGGCTAATAAATTCGCAAGCATTTTTAGTCATAATTACTTGAACATTATGATTTCTTTTAACTAAATCACTAACTAGCTGGGCACTTTTAAAAGCAGCAATCCCCCCACAAACAGCCAATAAAATATTCATATATTATTCCTTCCTTAAACGTTTAAATAAAGGTACAATTAACAACATTCCTATAATAGCTTCTAAAGTACCATTAATAAAAATAGTCGTTAAAATAATCGTAGCAAATGTTGAAAAACTACTATTAGTTATTGCCATATAAGGACTAGCAAAAAATATAAAGATCATGCCCATAACTAATAAACTATGACTTAGAGTAGAAGCTAAAACACTAATAAATAAAGATAACTTAAATTTATAATAACACCAATATGCTACTAATGGAAAAATTAATCTCGGCACTAAAACAATTACTAAAGAAAAAATATTTCCCTTAAATAATCCAACTTCGACAAATGGATTAAATATAAAACTAAAAACTGTTGGCGCAATTAAATTACTAGTAAAGCTTAATACCGAAAATAAAAAACCTAAAAACAATCCATATTTCCAACCTAAAAATAAAGAAGTAAATATTACCGGTATATGAAGAGTTGTTATTCTAATTGGACCAATTAAAATAAAACCTAAAGGTGTTAAAAATAAAACAATTTCAATAGCCGATAATAAAGCAATCAAAGCCATTTGTTTCGTTTTCATAATTTCCTCCTACCGCTCACAACACTGGATGCAGTGGCAAATTAATTGTATCACAAAAAAATGATAACTAGACAACTAATTATCATTTTTATAAAGGAAGGAAGAAAAAGAGTTTTTCTCTCATATTTTTATTATTATGAACAATCATTATTGATTGTAACTATATTTTATAATCCAAATATGAAGACAATATGAAATAAATGTGTGAATTTATGTGATTAGATAAAATAAATAATTCTGGAAGGAGTAACTATAATATCTAATTTAATATCATGTTTATCCCAATTAAAATCTTCTAACATATATTCAGCAGCCACCCCAATCTTTAATCCATTATTTACATTTAAATAACGATCATAATAACCGCCCCCATATCCTATTCTATAACCAGATAAATTAAATGCTAGTAAAGGAATAATATAAACATCAGGAACACAAATTTCTAAATTACTACTTTCTAAAATATTATATTTATTCAAAATTAGTGGATAAGAAATTTCATTAAAAACCATCATATTTTTATTTAATATTCTAGGTAATGCTAGTTTATATTCACTTAATCCCGCAACTAAATCATATTCGTTATTAATTGCGCTATAAATACCAATTAAAGAATTTTTATTTAAAATATGCTTTAAATGATTTAAAATACTCTCTTTCTCTAAATTTATTAATACTTGAGGATAAGTTAATCTCTGTTTTAATTTTAATTGTCTTAATAATGACTTGGAAATATTATCCAACCGAACCTTCCATCTCTAATTTCATTAATTGATTTAACTCAACCGCATATTCCATCGGTAATTCCCTAGTAAATGGTTCTAAAAATCCTAAAATAATTGTTTCCGCAGCTTCTGACTCACTTAAACCTCGACTCATCAAATAAAACATTTGTTCTTCACTAATTTTAGAAACTGCCGCCTCATGTTCAATAATTGATTTATTATTTTTAACAACATTAACCGGTAAAGTATCAGAACGTGATTGTTCATCTAGTAATAAAGTATCACATTCAATATGCGACTTAGCTCCAATAGCCTCTTCTCCATGATAAACAATACCGCGATAATTAACTTCACCACCAGTCCGAGAAACTGATTTAGAAATAATGTTAGATTGAGTATAAGGAGCTAAATGAATCATTTTTGCTCCAGCATCCTGAACTTGACCTTTAGAAGCAACAGCAATACTAATTGTCATTCCTCTAGCATATTCACCCGCTAAAACACAAGAAGGATATTTCATAGTTTTATGAGCACCAATATTACCATCAATCCACTCCATAACACCATGTTCATGTACATATGCTCTTTTAGTAACTAAATTCAATACGTTTGTCGACCAATTTTGAACTGTCGAATAACGACATTTAGCATTTTTATGTACAATAATTTCAACAACCGCCGCATGCAAAGAATCTGACTGATAAATCGGAGCTGTACAACCTTCAACATAATGAACATCAGCACCTTCATCAACAATAATTAAAGTTCTTTCAAATTGTCCCATCTTATCAGCATTAATTCTAAAATATGATTGTAATGGTTTGTCTAAAACAGTGTTTTTAGGCACATATATAAATGAACCTCCAGACCAAACAGCACTATTTAAAGCCGCGAATTTATTATCAGAATAAGGAACAACTGTACCAAAATATTGTTTAAATAATTCTGGATATTGTTTTAGAGCACTATCAGTGTCTAAAAATATAACTCCTTTTTCATTAACTTCATCTAACATGTTATGATATACCACTTCAGAATCATATTGAGTAGCAACACCCGATAAATGTTTTGCTTCTGCTTCAGGAATCCCTAATTTCTCAAAAGTTTTACGAATTTCTTCCGGCACATCATCCCACGATCTTTCAGTATTTTGGCTAGCTTTTAAATAATAAGTAAATTCATTGAAATCTAAATCATCCAAATTAGCCCCAAAATCTGGCATTGCTTGTTCTAAAAAATTATTATAAGCATCTAATCTAAACTGCAACATCCACTCAGGTTCTTGTTTTTGTTTAGATATTTCACGAATAACATCTTCACTAATACCTTTACCAGTACTAAATACAGTCTCAACTTGATCACTAAATCCATACTGATATTCTTGTTTAGGCAGTAAATCTCTATCAGCCATATTTATTCCTCACTTTCAAATATAATTTGAGCAATTGCTTTCCAGCCAATTGTCGCACAGCCAATGCGATTAGCTTGTTTTCCAATTTGACAAAATGCTACAGCTTCTTGTAATAATTCTTGATTAAATGGTTCTAAATTAATCATTTTATTGTAAGTATCAATAATTCTTTTGGCTTCTTCAACAGTTTTATTTTTTAACAACTCCGTCATAATTGAAGTAGAAGCAGTAGATATAACGCACGCTACACCATCAAAACAAACATCAACAATAACTCCATTACAAACTTTAGCCATAACTTTTATATCATCGATACATGAATCAGCATCCATATGAACACAATAAACATCATCTTCCATATCCATCAAATGTTTATTTCTAGGGTACTTATAATGATCCATAATAATTTCGCGCAACAAATTAGGATCATCCATATAATTACTCATAATTATCTCCTATACATACATCATTACTGTTTTTTCTAAAGTAATGTCTTTAATAATTTCGATAAAAAAATCTATTTCTTCTTTAGTATTATAAAAACTTAAAGATAAACGACACGTTTCATTAGTCCCTAATATATCTAATAACATTTTAGCACAATGATTACCCGCCCGTACACAAATACCATATTGGCTTAAATAATGAGCAACATCTTGAGCAAAAATACCATCAACATTAAAAACAACTACCGGACTATCACAATTAGGATTATAAACTTTAATATGTTTTAAAGGTAATAACTTAGATAATAAATATTCTTTTAATTCGTGTTCAATTTCCATAATTTTAGAAAAACCAACATAATTAATATAGTCTAGTGCACTGCCAAATCCTAAAACACCTTCAATATTTGGAGTACCAGATTCAAACTTAGCTGGTGCCTTTTTTAAAGACACATTACCACACATATCAAAACGCGAATTATTACCTCCACCATATAATAATGGCTTCATTTTATCTAAATGCTTTTCTTTACCATATAAAACACCAACTCCAGTCGGTCCAAAAATTTTATGAGCACTAAAACATAAAAAATCAACGTCTAAATCCTTAACATCAATTGGTAAATGGGCCACACTTTGAGCACCATCAACAACTACAATTGCGCCTACACTATGTGCTAATGCACATATTTCTTTAATTGGATTAATATATCCTAATACATTCGAAGATTGCGCAATAACAACCACCTTAACTTGTTTACTAAATAATGATTTTGATGCTTCTAAATCAATCCGTCCACTACTAACCATTTTTAAATATTCAATATTAGCTTCAGTTTCTTTAGCAACATTAAACCAAGGCAAAATGGAAGAAGCGTGTTCGGCTTCACAAGTTAAAATAATATCATCTTTTTTTAAAAAATAACGGCCATAACCTAAAGCAACCATATTTAAACTTAAAGAAGCACCACTAGTAAAAATTACTTCATTTTTTTTAGCATTAATAAAATTAGCAACTTTAGACCTAACATTTTCATATTGATTAGAAATATCATTACTTAAAGAATAATCACCCCTATGAACATTAACACTACAACAGTTATAATAATTAACTACACTATTAACTACACATTCAGGTTTTAGCGTCGTAGCCGCATTATCAAAATAAATTAATGGATAATTATTCATAGTAGTCGATAACATTTTAAAATCTTTACGAAAATTATTCATATTAATTCAACTTTCATCAAGATTTCATCGACTAAAACATCCCTAATTTTATCATTTTCAATAACCATCACTGCAGGTAATAAATAACCTAGTGTCATTTGTTTTAAAGCATCATGATAGCTAATACCTCTTGACATCATATAATAAATAGCTTCAGGATCAGGTTGACCAACACTAGCCGCATGTGAAGCCTCAACATCATTTTCATCAATAATTAATTGAGGGAAAACTTGTGTATCAACATTAGTATCCATATTCATCATTCTAGTAGTTTGATATGTTTTAGATCCAGAATAACCATTACCAATATCACCTAAAACATCAAATTTTAAAGCACTATCACGTAATACAACCCCATGATTTAGTAAATTAGCATAAGTATGCTTAGCTTTATGTAGTGCTTTAATACTCCAATTAATAACCCCTTTAGATAAAGTTGCGCCATTTAATTCAATATGACCTCGTTCTTTAATTAAATTAATTACTGTATTACGATCAATATTTTTTAAACTAAAATCACCAATATTCAAAAAAACTTGCGCATTTTCATATAAATAAAATTGTTCATCAACTTTTAAGTGGCTATCTGTTTCATTTAAAAGCAATAAATTACAATTAATATTTTCCTTAAAATCCCATTTTAAGTTTAATTCACCAGACCCTTGATAACGTAGCAAAATCATTTGGTGCTGATCGGAATCAGAAACCAATTCTAAGTCTAAATGATTATTAACAACAACATTTATTTCAACAAATTGATCATGATTAATAATAAATGTTTGACTACGATCTAAAATAATCGCACTCATAATTATATACGCTCCTTAACACCACAGCTTTGTAACATTACTCTTGGTTTAGGATTTTGTTCTGGTGTTTGAAAATTAATATTCAATTCTTCTTTAATCCAATCATAACCTTGACTATCAATTTTATTAACTAAACTACCATCACTAGAATAAACAATTTTACCATCAATCATAATATGTGTATGTGTCGGTTTAATTTGTTGGAAAAATCGTTCATAATGACTAACAATTAATACACCAGTATCTCGAGTAGTAACACTGTCATTAATAACATCAGCTACCAATCTTAAAGCATCAACATCTAATCCAGAATCAATTTCATCTAACATTACTATTGCTGGTTCTAGCATCAACATTTGTAAAATTTCATTACGTTTTTTCTCACCACCAGAAAAGCCTTCATTTAAATAACGATGAGCTAAATCTTCTTTCATATCTAATTTTTTAATAGCACTTTCCATCTTTTTAACAAATTCAAACAAACCTATCGGTGTATCTCGACGAGCATTAAGTGCTGCTTTCATAAAATCAGAATTAGTTACCCCTGATACTTCTTGTGGATATTGCATTCCTAAAAACAAACCCGCTTTTGAACGCTCATCAACTTCCATTTCTAATACATTTTCGCCATCCAATAAAACTTCACCTTTAGTTACTGTATATGCAGGATGGCCCATAATTGCTGATAACAAAGTAGACTTACCATTACCATTTGGTCCCATTAAAGCATGTATTTCATTGCTGTTAATTTCTAAATTAACACCTTTTAAAATCTCTTTATCTTCAACATTTACCCATAAATCTCTAATTATTAACTTTGACATGATTCCTCCTTTAAAAATTCTTGTTTATTATAACATCATAATTTTAAAAATATAACTAATATGCCCACGTATTATAATCGATATTTATTCCGATACATATCAAGCTTATGACGATAGAATGAAAAATATAAAAAACCAACTATTAATAAAACAACAATTAAAATAATCCATAAAAAATCATAAATAATTCTAATAAAATGATTAAAAAAATTATAATAGATTGTTTGTTCATATTTTAAATCTTGTCTAAATAAAACTATATCTTCATAAACTATTTCTAAATATCCCGCTTTATCATTATTAAATACTGGCGTTTCTTTTTCAGAAATAATATTAATGTTTAATTTAATATTATCTTTATTAATAAGTTTATTTACATCAACACTTATATCCTTACTAGCATAAAATTTATAATCATAAGGAAAAATATGATTTTTTAAATTAGTTTTTCCTAAATAATCTCCAGCTTTAATGACCGTATATTTATCATTTGATTGTAGTAAATATTTATATATATCATAGTGTTGTTTTATATGTTTAGGTGCCTCTTTATCACCGGCACTAATAATAATTATTGGTGTATTTAAATAATTATAATATGAAAAAAAGATGTATCCATAACTTTTAGAAAAAGTACTTTTAGCACCATTAAAATATTGATTATATTCTGGAGTATCTTTTAAAAAATAAGCTAGGTTACTTGTTAATATTTTAGAACTTAACATATGATATTTATGTTGCTTTAGCATTGAAACAACATATTGATTTTTTAAGATTGTTTTTAGCATCACTATTATATCATTACAAGTAGAATAATTATCTTTACTTTCACTACCAACTAAATTAGAAAAATGAGTATTTGTTGCTCCTAATTCAAGTGCTTTTTGATTCAAAATTTCTAACAATTTTTTTTCACCGCCAAAAAATAAATTTGCTAATTCGCTAGCCGCATAATTATTGGCAGTTACTATTAAAGAATGTAATAAATCATTAACAGTAACTTGATCATTTTTTTTTAAAAAATTATTCACATCTTGTTTAATAATAACTTTTTGTTCAAAATCAACATCTTTTTCAATTACTAAATATGTAATTAATAAATTAACTAAACTCCCTACTCCGATTTTAGCATCAGCATTTTTAGAATATAATTTTTTATCACCATAATAAACACTAATATATTCACCACTAATATCTACATAATTATTTAAGTCATAATTATCAATTGCTTTAATTGGAGAAAAAATTAATATTATCATTAAAATACTTAAAAATAACCTTAAAATTTTATTTATCATACATTCACCATTAATTACCTTTGCAATAAATACAAAAATATTATATAATTTTTTGGAGACAAAAAGGAGAAATTATGAACGATTTAATTAAAAAATATTGGTTTGTAGGATTGGTAACAATCATATTTATAATTATGATTCCAGTAGCCATAGTAAATAACAACAGTCCTCATATAGTAGAAACCAAAAAAATAGATAACAAATATGCTTTATTTTCTATAGGCGATAGTAATTACTTAGCTGATGATCTATATAAATTAGCTGGTGAAGATTATGAAATGAAACTAGCACTAGTTCAATTAGAACGCCTAGCAATAGATCAAGTATATTCTGCTAGCCAAGATGAAAAAGATAATGCCAAATTAAGTGCTCAACAAATATTAACAAACTATCGAGCTCAATATGGTCAAGAAATTGCTGATGCTCAATTGATTAATCAATTAACACAGTATGGCTATCAAACAAATTCTGCTAACTTGCTAGATAACTTAAATAATTATATTTTAACTGCTCAATTAATGAATAAAAATTTACATGAATATATTGATTCAAATAACGAATTAATTAGAAAATGGCAAACAGAAAACA
>JAEWIH010000033.1 GCA_023387245.1 Bacillota bacterium
ATACTGTTCTTTTAAATAATAAGCTATTTCTAAGTCTTTATTAATTGATAGAAGAATATTTAGAATTTGTATAAGATTTAAATACTTATTAAGTTTATGATTATATTTATGTTTAGAGTCTAAATTAATTTTTCTATTTAGTAGTAGAAAATTAAAATTTTTCAAAATATAATATTAGAAATATCAATTATTGACACATCTTGCACCCTTTTTTTCAAGAGATTCAATCGCCTCATCAAAAGTAAGTATTTTATCAAAATCAGAAATATATGGTGTGATTTCTTTTGAATTCTTTACAATTAATTTAATCTTAATTGTATAATCAAATTCAATGTCAAAACTATCAATATCAGAGAATTCTTTTTTTATTTTATCTTTGATTAAAGAAACGGACTCATCAGTTATATTGTTTTTATCAATTATACCAAAATACTCATATGGTAACTCCATTTTAAGCAATAAATAACTAACATTCTTTTTTAAATCATCAGAAAATAAATTGTATTCTATAAGCATTTCACCATGTGAAATAGTACAAATAGAATTATATTTATCTTTTATTCCGCTTTTACAACCGAATAGCATTAACAAAATAATTAACGTTAAACTGGTTATTTTATATTTCATAAATTATTTTTTTCGAACGACCTTTGTTTCCCAGTAAGCATTTGGGTATGAATTACAATGAGCGGAATGAGGCGGTACACAATTAGGATCTTTTTTTAAATAAGATGTTGCTACATATTCAACTTCAGGAACCATACTTTTCAACATTTCCATACCAATCTTTGCACAAACATTTTCTTTGGTAATATACTTAACAATTTTACAGATCCATTTACCAGCTTTTACTACTACTTTTACTATATTAACTAAAGTTTTAAAAACAGTGAATCCAATTGATCTCAATTTATTTGTAGGCATTGCGTTAAACATTGCTTGTTCTTCATCTGATAAGGTAGAATATATTGTAAAACTTCCATCTTTATTATCTACATACACAGAAATGACACCATCATCATTGCTGGTCGTCAAAACTTCAACATTAGAATTACCATTCTTATTATTAATTGATTTTATATATTCTACAAAAGATTCCTCGCTTATTGTTGAAAGTTCATCATAAGCCAAAATATCTATTTCATTAATATTTATTACACAGACGATCAAAAAAACCGACATTAAAATACACAAAATCTTTTTCATATTATTATCCACCTTTCACAATTTTCATTTAAAAGGGCATCTAAATAGATGCCCCGAAGAGAGTTTTTATAATGAGAACAAATTAATTACTTAATTTCTATCCATGTATGCCACGGCACATTAATAATACCATTATAGTCGCCTGCTTTCCAAATATGGAACATACAACCAACAATACCAATTACCAACAATAACACAACACACTTAACAGGAGTCCATTTACGTTTCTTAATTAATGCATAACACATTAATGTTAAAGCTAACGGAATCATTGCTGGTAAAATATCATTTAATTTATCTTGTAATACAACTGGTTTTTCACCATTTGAGAAAATCATTCCTAACGAAGTGCTACCATAATTACAAGTTAAAGCACCAACAACAAATACGCCTAGCATTGAAGCAGCATGCGTAAATTCTTTAGCATTTTTAGTTAAAACACCAATAGATTTAGCTCCTAAAGAATAAGACCAATGCATTAACCCAAAACGTAATGCCATTTGAACACCCATTGTAATTAAGAAGTAAACAATTGGACCAAGTGGATTACCATCAATTGCCAATTGAGCTGTAATACCAGCAGTTACTGGAACTAATGTAAACCAGAATAAAGCATCACCAATACCACCTAAAGGACCCATCGCAGCAGTTCTAACTGCACGAATTGTATTAACATCAGCTTTTTCTTGTTCTAAAGATAATACTACCCCAGCAACAAATGTTACTAAGAATGGGTGAGTATTAAAGAATTCCATGTTATGAGTCATTGAAGTAGACAAGTCTTCTTTTTTAGTATGAATTTTTTCCAAACCAGGCAAAATTGTCCACAACCAACCACAAGCTTGCATCCGTTCAAAGTTAAATGAAGCTTGAAGCATCATTGACTTAATAGCAATTAAATTTAATGTACCTTTACTAAGACGTTTAGCAGGAGTTTTATCAACATAATTCAAATTAGATGCCATCACTCATTCCTCCATTTCCACTACCGCCAATATTTTTTAATTTAACATTCAAAGTATAGTCATATAATGCAATAGCGATACCTATGAATGCCGCTAATAACAATGCAGCTCCTGAAGTCGCTGGAATATTACCTAAAATAGCAGCAGCAGCAAATCCCGCAAAGTAAATACCCCACATATCTGGAGCTAACATAATCTTTAACAAGATCGCAAAACCGACAAAACGCATCATACCACCAGCAGCACCTAAACCTGCCATTACCCAACTATAATTCTTTGAAAATGATTCTAATGGTTCTTTAACAACATCGCCAACAAAGAAAGCGATAACTGCTAATACAGCAAATAAAGAACCAAAAATAAACATATAAATATAGTTAGTAGTCGCAATTCCGCGAGGATTAGCATTTTCAGCAGCTTTATCAGCTTTAGCCATTAAGAATGACATAAGTGTAAATGTTGATGTAACAACATATTGACCAAAAACTGAGAAAATTATTGAAGCACCTAAAGCTTGTTCAACTGGTAAATTATTTTTAATAACCAAAACTACTGAAACAACACCACCCAAAACGACGTTTGGAGGTTGAGCACCACCAACTGGCATATTACCAACCACCATTAACTCATATGTACCACCAATAGCTAATCCAATTCTCGTATCTCCTAAAATAAATCCGATGATAGGACAAGCAATAATTGGTCTATGTAATAATTCAGTTAAAGAGAATTGGTCAATGGCGAAAATAAAAGTTACTAACGCCAACAAAATAACTTGTAAAAGCATTTTATAATTCTTCCCTTCTAATTAAATAGTTTTTCAACATTTTCTTTCGCAATATCAGGAACACGTTGAATAAAAATATCAACACCTAAATCACGCAATTTCTTAAATGCGGCAACATCAGCATCATCAACAGAAACCGAAGTAGCAACTTGTCGTTTACCTTCAGCCATATGCATATTACCAACATTTAATTGTTTAATCGGAACACCACCCTCAACTAGTTTCAAAACATCTTGAGGTGTTTCACAAATTAAAGCAATCTTTTGTGCATCACTTGCACGATGAATATTATCAATTGTCTTTTGAAGCGACCAGTATCTAGTAGCACAATAAGATGGAGCGCACATATCCATCAAACCTTGACGCAACTCATTAGAAGCTACATCATCATTAGCTACTAAAATCAAATTAGCACCAACAACACCACACCATTGCGTAGCTACTTGACCATGCACAAGTCTATTATCAATCCGACAAAGAACAATATTTGGCATAAAACTCTCTCCTTTCTGATAGGGGTTACCTATTACATCTTTAGTATATCATGTTTAATTCTAAATATTTAACAAAATTATCCGATTTTTTATACTTTTTAACGCAA
>JAEWIH010000097.1 GCA_023387245.1 Bacillota bacterium
GACGAAATGAATATATTGTGGGTTATGTTGCCTGCTTCAGTTACTAATCAAACAATAGCCACTCTAAGTAAATTATGTAATCCTTTTGATATTATCATTGATGGCGGAAATTCTGATTACCGTGACAGCATCAAAACATCTATCTATTTAAAAGATAAAAAAATTTATTTCTTTGATATTGGTACATCAGGCGGTATATATGGTGCAAGAAATGGTGCTAGTTTTATGTGTGGCGGTGATGAAGATATTTTTCAAAAATATTTATCGGAACCATTGACAAAAATTTCGATGCCTAATGGTTGTTTATATACAGGTAAAAGTGGTAGTGGTCATTATTTAAAAAATGTTCATAATGCTATGTTATATGGTTATATGCAAACACTGGGTGAAGGTTTTGAATTATTAGAAAAAAGTGAATTCGATTATAATTTAAAACAAGTAGCAAATTCTCTTTCTAAATCTAGTGTTATTCGGGGTTGGTTGTTAGAGTTAGTTGCTAATGCTTTTGAAAAAGATCCTCATTTAGAAAATATATCTGATGTGATTTCTGCTAGTAAAACAACAAATTGGATAATTGATTCTGCTTTAGATATGGGAGTTCCTATCCCTATTATTTCATTATCATTAATGATGCGACAAAGAAGCAATCAAAAACAATCTTTTTCAGCTAAAGTAATTGCTTCATTGCGCGATGAAGTTGGTGGCCATAAGGCGATGGGTAATTAAATAATGTGGTTTTATAAAATAGAAAAAAATGTTTCTGAAAATAAAATGTATATTACTTATAACTCATTAACTTCTTATTTTAAAAATATAATAGGAATAATCGGAATAATTGCTTGTGCTAATAATAATATATTAATAGCTTGTTCCTGTTTAGGTATTTTAGCTATCACTTTAACTTATTATTTAATCCGGTATGGTTCATTGATTAGATGGTTGAAAATATTAGAAAAGCAAAATTTATTGTTAGTATCTGGAAATCGCTATTCCTTTAAAAACCCACTGAAAATTACCGTTTTAGAAAAATATGAAGAAAATAGAGCGTATTGAAAAATTATTGAACATTCTAATGTATAGCGATAAATTCCAGACAGCTAGTAGTTTAGCTAAAGCATTCGGCGTCAGTAACAAAACTATTTATAATGACTTAAAAATGATAACTGATATTTTATTGAAATACGATTTAGAATTAATATTAAAGCCAAAATCTGGTATTAAAATCGTAGGAAATAAAGAAAATAAAAATAATCTATTGAGTAATTTTCGTTTCGAAATATCGTCTTTTAATATAGATAGAATCAAAAGACAATTTGAAATTCTTTCGTTGTTATTGTTATCTGATAATCATATATATTTAAGCGATTTATGTCAAAAATATTATATTAGTCGTTCCATGCTAGAAAAAGATTTAAATGATTGTGAAAAATGGCTCATAAAACATAAATTAACATTAATCAAAAATGAACACGGTATTAAAATAAGCGGTCAGGAAATATATATTAGAAACGCTTTGTCATCATTGGCTAATTTGATTAACGAAAATAATTTATTAATGGATAAATTATTTAAATATTCACTAAACAACTACTATCATCAAATTAAAAATATTGTTTCAAATTGGGTTTGTATGTTTAGAGTAAATTTAAATAGTGTCAATTTAGATAATTTGATCTTCCATATATCCATTATGGTTTATCGCATTATTCAAAACAAAACAATAAAAGACAAATGTAACGGATTAAAACATCAACTAAATAGCCATTATATGCCGCAATTAAATCAATTGTTTAATGATTTAGAAAATAAATTACAATTAAAAATACCTACAGCCGAAAAAGATTTTATTTTTTTGCACATTATTGGGTTGTTATTTGATAATAAAGATTTCTTAAATAATGATTTTTATGAAAAGTTACATATATTAGCAACAACAATAATTGAAGAATTTATTACTAATATAGAAAAAATCATTCCTTTAAATTTAAAAAATAATAGCGAATTTAAACAATCATTAGTAACACATTTACTGCCTACTATATATAGATTACAGATGGGTTTAAATTTATACAATCCCCTGCTTCATACTATTAAAAAAGAATATTCAAACATTTATTCTTTATCAACCATTATTAATACTAGTTTTTTAAAATATTTAAACATTAAAGCTAGTGATGAAGAAATAGGATTTATTACTTTACATTTATCATTAGCCATTGAAAAAATTAAAGAAACTATTACTGCTGCTATTATATGCAAGGCCAATAATAGTATTGTAAATTTTTTATTAACAAATTTAAAAAAGAATTTTCCTTACATAAAATTTATTGTTACTAATATAAGACAATTGGATTCTATTGAAAATCTAGATTTTATTTTATCTACAGAATCTATCGATACTACTATTCCTTTATTATTAATTTCTCCTATTTTAAGTAAAGCAGATATTTTAAATATTCATCAAATGATTAGTAATCAAACTTATAAATCTAAGCCTTTATTTACTAAAAATACTGTCTTAATTGAAAAATCTATATTGAATAAAATTGAAATACTTACTAAATTATATCAATGCTTAAAATTTGAAAATGCTGTTTCTGATAATTTTATTAATGGGGTAATAAAACGCGAAAAAATAGGAAATACCGAAATAGGAAACGGTGTTGTTTTAACACATGGATTTAGCGATGATGTATTAAAAACACAAATAGCATTTTTAAAACTAAATAATCCTATCCAATGGAATAGTGAATTAATAACTTTTGTAGTAATGCTAGCTATTGATAAACATGATGCCAAAAACGTTATCAAAATGAATTGGCTTTATAAATTATTAGTAGATAAAAAGCAAATTGAAGCAATTAATAAATGCAATTCGGATTTTGAATTATTCATTTTAATCAGTAAAGCTATCACAAATCATGAATAATATGGAGGATATATGAATTTAGAAAACATTATAAATATAAATCTAATAAATTTAAATTTAAATGCTAAATCAAAAGAAGAAGTTATTGACTACATGTGTAAAAAGTTATATGACTACAAATATATTAACGATTTAGAAAAATTTAAATTTGCTGTCTATGAAAGAGAGAAAATTGGTGAAACAGGCATGGGAAATAAAATTGCTATACCTCATGGTTTAAGTTCACATGTTATTAATCCATCTGTTGTAGTTGCTAAAACTACTCAACCAATTACTTGGGAAAGTCTAGATAATCAGCCAGTAGAATTAATATTTTTACTTGCAGCACCTACAGACAATGCACAAAAAAGTCATTTACAAATACTTGCCCAATTGGCGGCAGTTCTAGCTTATCCTAAACATATAGATGAATTAATGAATTGTACTACTGAATTAGAGTTTTACAATTTATTTAACGAATACTTAAAAGAAAGACTAAAAAATAAATAACAGGAGAATAAAAATGAAAAAAATTATTGGAATTACTTCTTGTACTTGTGGCATAGCACATACCTATATGGCACGCGAAAAATTAATTGAAGCAGGAAGAAAATTAAATATTGATGTAAAAATAGAAACTCAAGGTAGTGGTGGAACTGAATATCAACTTACGTCAGATGATATCAATAATGCTGATTGCGTTTTATTAGCTACTGATGTAGCGGTCTCTGGGACAGATCGTTTTAAAAATAAACCTGTCGTTAAAGTACCAATTTCCACGGCTATTAAATCACCCGAAGGATTATTAAAGAAAATTATAGAAAAAATAGAAAAACAAGGAGAATAAATATGATTACAAATGTTTTTAAAAATTTTAAAATGCATTGTATGAGCGGAATTTCATACATGATTCCAGTAATTGTAATTGGTGGTTTTTGTACCGCTATTGCCAGATTATTGGGTGATGTTGATGCAAACGGTAGTTTAGGTTATGCATTTATTACAGCTGGTAATGCTGCATTTTCACTAATGATGGCTGCTTTATGTGCTGGTATAGCGTATTCGATAAGTGGTAAACCTGGTATTGCGCCAGGATGTGTTGCTGGATTTTTGTCAACTAAAGTAAATGCTAGTTTTATTGGTGCTTTAATTTGTGGTTTTTTAATAGGAATCATGATTTTAGCTATGCAACAATATTTTCCTAAATCAAAGGCGCTTAAATCAATGTATCCAATAGTGATTTATCCTGTGCTGTCAGCAATTGTTGCTACTATATTAATAATTATTGTCATTGGCCCACCTCTTGCCGCATTAACACAAATGATTGTAGATTTATTTATAAACATGGGAACAACATCTAAATTTTTACTTGGGTTTATGATGGGGTGTATGACTGGATTTGATATGGGTGGACCTGTTAATAAAATTGGTTTTTCGGTTGTTAGTGCGTTTGCTGCTGCTGGAATTTGGGGACCTGCTGCAGGTAAAAATGCTGCCGCAATGGCTCCGCCACTAGGAATGGCAATTTCTGCATTATTATTAACACCTAAAAAATATACAGAACAAGAAAGAGAAGATGCTAAAGTTGCTATCGCAATGTCGTTTTGCCAAGTTACTGAAGGTGCATTACCTTTTGCATTCAATGATCCAAAGCGTGTTATACCAGCTGTTACAATTGGCTCAGGGATTGCTCACGGATTAATTTTAAGTTGGGGTGTTACAGTTCCAGTATTACATGGCGGTATTTTTTCAATTCCTTTAACTAGTAACCCGTTATTGTGGATATTAGCTTATTTAATTGGTGCTTTAGTAACAGCGTTAATTGTTTCAATATTTAAACCAAAATCTCCTATCGTTCATGAAACTATAGAAGAAGAATTTAACGATGAAATTGAATTTGAACTAGGATAACCTTTAACTATATATTAATATAATAATGAGAATGTCATTGTAATGAAATTTCAAGGATATTCTCATTTAATATTTATGACACAAAAATATAATGAAAAACATATATCTAATTAAACTGTTTAAAGATTTAAATATAATATATTAACTTCTACCCAAACATTACACATCCAACAAATTTGATATTTGTTTTGTTTCTATTTATTTAAATAAACTAAAACTATCAAAAATATTGATATAGGTTTGAATATAAAATTTGCTTTTAAATTGCATTAAATATAAAATTAAAATATGAAAAATAATAAACAAATATTTCCGGGCTGTAATTGTGCTATTGCTGATTACAACAATGCTTGCCAACAAAAAATTAAACAAGTTACTCAATTATTAGGACCACTAAATGAATTTCATTTTATGGAAAATCCACTATATTACCGGCATAAAGTAATTGCTAGTTTTGGATTAGAAAAGAAAAAAATATTAGCTGGTATGATTGATTCAAAGAACAATAAAATATTGGATATTGAAAATAGCCCTATTGAGCATCCTTTGGCTATTAAAATTATTCAAGAAATTAAAAAACTAGTAATTAGTTTTAAGTGGAAAGTAGATTATCGCGGTTATATAGCAGATTGTTTGAGACATGTATTAATTAGAGTTAGTAATTATAGCCAAAAAGCATTAGTAGTATTAATTACTAATAGTAATCGATTAAAAGGATTAAGGCAATTTAGCCAAGCTTTAATTAAAGCAATTCCTGAAATTGATTGTCTATACTTATGTATTAATAATAGAGATAGTTCTATTGTCTTAACCGATAACATTAAACATTTAGCTAAAAATTCATATTTGAGAGAAAATGTTTTAGGACTAGATTATGACATAGGACCTCTTTCCTTTTTTCAAATTAATCCTGAAATGATGAAAGTATTATATACTAGAGCGATAGAGTGTTTAAATTTAAAAGGTAATGAAACTATTTTAGATTGTTATTGTGGATTAGGTAGTATTAGTTTATTGTTGGCTAAAAAGGCTAAATTTGTTGTTGGCATAGAAAATAATTTTTCTTCAATCAAAGGAGCTAAGCATAATGCTAGAATGAATAATATTAACAATATAGAATTTATTTGTGAAGATTCAGGCTCATTTATGAAAAAATCCAAGTATAAATTCGATATTATAGTTGTTGATCCGCCTCGAAGTGGATTAAGCAAAGAATTTATAAATGGATTATTAATAAATTTACCTAATAAATTTTTATATATAAGTTGTAATCCAATTACTTGTGCCAGAGATTTAAAAAAACTTAAAAATCATTATAAAATCGATTATAGAATTTTAGTTGATCAATTTCCTATGACAGAGCACGTTGAGACGGTAGTATTATTATCCAAACTATAAACAACATCTTCATTTACTATTGGTAGCCTAAATGTAATGGATTTTATCCATTGTCCATTAGGCTTTTTTTCTGGATAAACATAAAAATATGAAATTAGCGATTCAATAAATTGTCTTTATTCTAATCTGGATATATTAGCAAACTTATAAATGAAACATTTGAGTATACATAATAAATAAGACAAAGATAAATGTATCATCAGTATCTGAAATAATTACAAATAATGCTGTTTTTTTATCTCCATTTCTCTATGTATTATGCGTTTTAATTTATCTTGCATGGTAACCATTACATTTTCACTAAAGTGGACAATCTTTTTTCCTACATTCTGTTCATTTTTATTTTTGTGCATATAGTTCCCCCCCTCCTTTTGTTTGTTGCAATCAAAAAAAACGATAGATTTTTACTTCTACCGCCTTGCTTAAAGCTCATATTCTGTCTAATCTGTTATCTTAATATTAAATTTTCAAATTCTTATTTCTCAGCATTTCGCCAAACATCGTATGATACATATCCATGGCAGATTCTTCTATCTTGGTAATACTTGATATCTTGTTTCCAGCATCTTTTGAAGAAGATCCACAAAGATAAAAGGCTTCATTTTCCGTTCCATAGTCTATTGCAATATATCTATCATGATACTTTCTT
>JAEWIH010000112.1 GCA_023387245.1 Bacillota bacterium
CTAGGTGATATAATAAAACAATTCTCTAACCAGCTAGGAAACTCAATTCCAATAAATGTTAAAATGGATATTTCTGACATTGAAAAACGAGCTATGATTCGTTCACTAAGCATAAGTGATTCAGAAGACCCTGAAAAAATATATTGCACAATGATACGTAGAAACCCTAAAGGGCAAAAGCGAAGTGAATTCAATTCGGATAAAACAAAACTTCTTAGAGCTAAGCTGTTTGAATATTTTAAAGATGATGAAAGTATAAGTTTTTGTTATTCGAAAGAACAAGAAAAAGAAAATAACGATGCGACGATACTTACGAATTTTTCAAAACACAAGTTGTAAGAGTAACATTATCAAGATATCCTAATCAAAAATTAAGACTCGAAAATATAGTATTATTAAAAAATTACAAGAATCAAAGTATTTAATATAGATGTGAAAATTTTTAAAATAGACTGATAATCTCATGCAGGGTGTGTAGTTGATGCAAAGAATTACATCAGGTTAATTAATAAAATATTGTAATTTAAGTCTTATTCTAAGGTTATTGTTAAAAGGCATTGGAAACTTAGAGTAAATCTCATTTTTTACGATTAAAATCGTTTTAATGAGAATGTATTTACAGATTAGAGTTAATGATAGGAAATTGGTAACGAAAAAATATCTCCACTTCCACCCTGTAAATATAAATATAAAAGTAATTATAAAATTATATAACGAAAATGGGTTCTACACCTAAAAAGAGTGATATCTTGATTAAAAAGTGAAATAGAATAATAATACTAATTATCACTTTAATTTAACGGAAATTAATCTAGGGAACTATAAAAGATAATTAAGGAATTATAGTAGAAAATGGTTCTACTTATATTATATAAATATAGCAAATCAATGACTATTATGTTATCAAACGATGATATGACGGTTATTAGTTAAAGGAATATATATATATATATATATAACATAATGTTAATTAGGAGTTAGATAAATAAATAAATAAGAATTAATATCAACAATGTGATAGTCTATAAATCCAATCAGTTCAAAAAAGAGGTTAATGAGTATAAGAACTTTATATTGAGATTTATATTTTATAAGTATTTATTAGATAAATAAGGTAATGTACCAAAAACCAAAAACTTATCGCAGGAAGAATTACGTAAATCAATGAGTGTGATGAGGGATATGCTAAGTATATGAAATGGAACTTAGATAATTTTATTTCTTACGAACATTTACATCCTTATTGAGTAACAAATATGTTGTTAATCAAGATGCTATTGTTAACTCAAAATTAAACCTTGAAAACTGGAAAGTATTTTGAATTATGACTTGTTTCGAAGATGCGATTTATTCAACTGAGTTTATCGCTTTCACACCAAAAGTACTGATCTATAATATATTTTAGTACTTATTGTTTAACACTTAGCACTTTATTGAATTTTTGGTTAGCAATGCAACGCGTTCTACAAATAGTCGTATGAGGATTAAACTAACTTATTACAGTTCAAAAATGATTATATCAAGATACCAAATTATCGTTTATACGAAAGGAGAAAGTTCTATGACAAAAATCAGTATTGATATTGAGTATATTAAAACTGGATTTCGCGATATTGGTTACGAAATCAGTGATTGTATACAAAGAGAAAATAACGGTAAAAACTGGTAGTTAAAATTCAATAACAGTGGAGCTGTTGTAATGATTTACGATTCAAATAAAATGAATAATTCTGTCGTAAATGGAAAACCCGATGATGGAGAAAAGGAAAAATTAAAAGAAATTGTAGATGGACTTAAATGTAATGAATTAGTAATAGAATCGTTAAATTTAGAAATTGTCAAGTTAATTCGATCAAGAAAAGAAGATTATTTTTATGACTTTAAGATAATACCGCATGAAGATAACGAGGACTTGCTTCACGATATTTTATTTCTTTCAAATAATTTTGAAAATAAAGATGTTTATCTAATATTTGGGGTAGATAATAACTATTCGGTAGTTGGAGTAGATGACGACATTAAATGAAATAACATTTATGATTTTCTCAAAACAGTATGCTTTGCTGGGGATAAGGTTCCTGATGTTTCAGTATTTGAGTTTCTTTATAAGTATAAGAGAATTGTTATAATTAAATGCCAAAGATCAAATACTGTTCCATTTATTTAACAAAAAAATATAAAGAGATTAATGATAATCAAATTTATACCCATTTTGGAGATACAAATACCTTTAAAAATAGTCACGCAAATTATAGCGATGTAGAAAAATTATGGAAGATTCATTTTAGCAAGGAATAACCACAATTATAAATTTTAATGAGCACACATTGTTGCCATTTATTACAGAGCTATTTAAAAATGAAGGATACATTTACATCGCTGGTGATCAGATCGATGAGAGCTCACATAAACCCAGCTCACCGATAACCTGCAGAAGCATTTATATAACCACTACTTTGAAGGCGGTGTTACTCCAAAAAGGGTTTAGGACAAAGAACCGTCTTAAATTACTATTAAAA
>JAEWIH010000144.1 GCA_023387245.1 Bacillota bacterium
TGGCTCTAGATTATTATACGCATTTTACTTCTCCAATTAGACGCTATCCTGATTTAATGGTTCATCGCCTACTTGAGCACCAACAATTTTTATTGTCTGAAATAGATCAAGTATTGGAAATGAGTAATTATGGTGAAAAAAGGGCTAATGATGTTGAGCGCGATATTATTAAATATAAAAAAGCTCAATATATGCAAGATAAAATTGGTAAACAATTTGAGGGTAAAGTTGTTTCTTTAATGCCTTATGGAATATTTGTTGAATTAGATAATTATGTTGAGGGAATGATTCCAATTAGTTCTATTGATCCGGAGTGTAGTTTTCAATTAGGACAAAGAGTTATTGTTTTGGTGGATAGTGTTTCATTAATAAATAGTGAAGTTACGTTTGAGTTTAAAGAGGTAGTTGAGCATGAGTGAAAAAATAATTACGACAAATCGTCAGGCTTATCACGAATATTTTATTGAAGATGAATATGAGGCTGGACTAGTATTGAGTGGCGGTGAAATTAAGTCGATTCGTAAGCAACATGTCCAATTAAAACAGGCTTATATTACGATTAAAAACAATGAGGCTTTTATTGTTGGTATGAATATTAGTAGTTATGAATATGGTTCTTATTTTAATGATGATCCAATGCGTACGAGAAAATTGTTATTACATGGCCATGAGATTAGTAAATTGTCGAAAAAAACAGTTTTACAAGGGTATACGATTGTGCCTTTGCGTTTGAAGTTAAAAAATGGTTTGGCTAAATTGGATATTGCTTTGGCTAAGGGTAAGCATTTATATGATAAGCGCGAGTGTGAAAAACAAAAGTCGATACAGCGCGATATTGAAAAGAGGTTAAAATATCGATAATGAGAGTTGCGGTTGTTGGTGGTGGTCCGGCAGGGATGATGGCGGCTATTAGGGCTAGTAGTCGTTATCAGGT
Source organism: Bacillota bacterium (assembly GCA_023387245.1). Lineage (GTDB taxonomy): Bacteria > Bacillota_I > Bacilli_A > Erysipelotrichales > Erysipelotrichaceae > DUUI01. The sequence goes on from JAEWIH010000144.1 coordinate 935, forward strand.
GTCGTTGTTTGATAGTAATTCTACTTTGGGCAAAAAATTATTATTGACTGGTAATGGTCGGTGTAACATCTTGAATAATAAAAATAATCATGACTTTATTCGGGCTTGTGGCGATAAAAAGTTTAAAGTGTTATATAGTTGGTTTAATCGATGTAATATTGAGACTTTGATTAAATTTTTTGAAAATAATGGTGTTAATTTAATTGAAGAAAAGGATAATCGTCTATATCCGGCTACTAATAAGGCTAATTCGATTTTGAATGTTTTTTTAAATAATTTAATTCTTTCTGGTGTAAAAATTTATTATGGACATAAGATTAAGGATATTATTTATCAAAATGATAAATTTATATTGATTAGTAATGACGATTATTTTGAATTTGACAAAGTTATTTTGGCTTGTGGAGGTGCTAGTTATCGAGCAACTGGTAGTGATGGTAGCGGTTTTGAATTGGCGAGGCGATTAGGTCATGAGATTAGTCCATTATTTAGTGCTGAAGTTGGTGTGGTTTGTCAGGATAAAATTATTCAAAATAAATTATTACAAGGTGTTTCTTTGAAAAATGTTGAGGTTGTATTTGAAATTGGTAATAAAAAGTATCGGGATAGTGGTGATTTAATTTTTACTCATTATGGGTTTAGTGGACCATTAATTTTTAAATATAGTAATTTAATTGCTCGTTGTCAAAAGGGAGCGAATTTAATTGTGAGTGATGTTGGCGATCAATTACCAAGGTCATGGATTAAATTTTTAAAAGATAATAGTTTAGATAATCGTTATTGTTTTTTCTTGAATTATACGTTATCATTAGATAAAGCATTTATTACTGATGGTGGCATTTTGTTGAATGATATTGATGTTGTAACTTTAGAGTCTAAAATCTTAAAAAATTTATATTTTTGTGGAGAAATGCTTGATTTAGCGGCTCCGCTAGGGGGTTATAATCTTAGTATCGCTTTAATGAGTGGTTGGATTGTTGGTGATAGTATTTAGGAGGATATATGAAAAAAATATTAGTGCTAATAATGATATTATTATTGATGGTTAGTTGTAGTTCTACTTCTAAGTTGGGCGAGGGTGATCTTTTTAAGTTAATTGATAAAGTGGTTGAGGCGTCGAAAAATATTAAAAATGCTAAAACGTCTTTGAGTATTGATACAAATATTGAGATGAATCAAGAAAAACTTCATATTAATGGCAGTTTTGAGAGTTTAATGCAAGTAGAGCCGATAGAATTATATCGTTTTAATGTACGTATGAATATTGATGGGTTGGTTAATGAAATTACTGCTGCTTTAAAGGATTTGAATTTGAGTTTATATATGCTTCCTAATCCTGATAAAAAGGGGAGCTGGATTGTTGTGAATGAGAAGAATGGTAGTTTTACTAAAACCGAGGTTAATGAAGATTTGTATGCGCAACAACAAAATTTTAATGAACAATTTTTAATGGAGTCTGATGTTAAGAGTGAAATTGTTAAAAATCATAAATTTATTAAAGATGCCGGGATTATTAATGGCCATACGACTAGTCTTTTAGAAGTGGCTATTAATAAAGATTTAATGAAAGCATTATCTAGTTCATTTTCTGATTCTATAAATAAAAATGTGTCGACTTTAGAGGTTCCTAGCATTGATTCAGTGGCAGGATTTTTAAATTTAGATAAATATGCTG
>JAEWIH010000126.1 GCA_023387245.1 Bacillota bacterium
GTCATATACTCCACAATTCACTATGTTTTTATCATGTAATGATTTACCAACTGTATCCGATAAATCTCTTTTCCATTCTGAAAGATTACGAGTTATAGAATTTAACCGTCATTTTTCGCAAGATGAACGAGATAAAAATTTAAAAAGAACTTTATGCTCACAAGAAAACATGACGGGTATATTCATGTGGTTAATCAGAGGTTATCGGAAATATTTATTATATGGATTAAAGACACCTGATAAACTAAAATATGCTGTTGAAAAATATGAGTATGATAACGATAACGTATTGCAATTTTTAGAGAATAAATGTGAATGTAAAGAAGATACTTCAATTAAATGTTCGGAATTGTATAGATCATTTAAATCATGGTGTAGGTCGGAAGGTATTAATATAATTACCGCACGTAAGTTTCATGCCGAAATGGAACGTCATAGTAAATTTTTTAAACGAAAATCTATTCGAGATGGTTATCCGATATATGTCGGATTACAACTAAAAATGATAATTTAAAAAAATGAAACTCACTTTAATTTATCACTTGATTTAAAATTAGTTAAAACATTAACAATTTATATCACTTTTAAGTGATTAATTAAGTGATAAATACAAGTGAATAAAACATAACAAAAATATGTAATAAACATATTAATAATGACAATAATAATAAATAAGTGATATAAGTGAGTTAATTATATTATAAAGTTTTATATATAATAAAATAAATAGTATAGTATTTATACTTATATATAAAATATAATGTGAGAAAGTTTTATCACTTTTATCACTTGAATGGAAAAGGAGAAAAAATTGAGTAATAAGACTGAAATTAAAGGAGACTGTTTGAAAGAAAAAACTATATTATCGAAAATAAAAAAACGAAATAAAAACAAACCGGTTAAGATGAGAAACCTACCAACATGGGAGGGTTCTTTCGATTCGGTAGCTGGTGATAATAATATGTATTTGCAATTACAAGTTGAGTTGTATAATTTTCCTTTGATTGATATGCATAATCCGGATGAGGTTAATAAGAGAATCGGTGAGTATTTTATGTTGTATGCTAAGTATAATATGCGTCCTACTGTATCTGGTATGGCTATTGCTTTAAATGGTATGAGTAGACAGACATTGTCAGCGATTGTGCATGATAAACCTCTTGGTAGTAATAATGCTAAGTCCAGCTTGCCGACTTTGATAACAGACCAACTGAAAAAGGCATATTTTTTATTAGAAAATTTATGGGAAAGTTATATGGTAAATGGTAAGGTAAATCCAGTAGTTGGTATATTCCTTGGTAAGAATAATTATGGTTATCGTGATCAGACCGATTATGTAATAGCACCGACTGTCAAGGAAGCAGATGACTATTCGTTTGATGAAATTAAATCCCGATATTTGTCCAATCAACTTTCAGATGAAGAAAATTAAATCGACTTCCAACTTTCGACTTTCAACTTTCGGCCATCGACTATCGGTTATAACCTATATTAAGCTCTCTAAAAACGAGAGCTTTTTATGAAAAATAAAATAATAATTTTATGTTTTTTAATAATAAAAATAATTTAAAAAAAATAATAATAATTGTTGACAACAATAACTGATGCGCGCTATGATATAGGTGTAACGGGGGTAAGAGAAAATGAATAAAATAAAAAAGGTAAAAGATAAAAAAGTCGCTATGAAGATAGTAAATAATTACAATAATGTTTATTATGCTGGTTATTGTGATTTACAAACAATTTTAATGTATATCCCAAGGGATTTTTATAATGAGGGGGTTTATGGTTGGAATTGTGATATATACATTGATCAAGATAATGACTTGTTAATCAATACGGGTTATAGAAATCTTAGAGAGAAGCCAATACCTAGGGAATTAATAGACAAATATGAAGGTTTTGCTAGAAATATATTGCTAAAATCTGAATCGATTGGAGAAAAGTTATATAAATTAAATTTAAACCGAAAATTATTTATAAAGGAGTTACTAGGATGTTAATAGCAATCGAAGCAAGAGACAATAAACGCATTGATAAATTAATGGCTTTAACTAATATTGATACATTTTGGGAGGACGTAAAGAAATTGACAAGAAATATTACAAGTGATCATAGTTTAGGCCGATGGTTGATATTAGCTGAAAAAAGATATAAAGAATTAAAAGGAGAGTAAGGAAATGTTTAAGAATATTTTTAATAAGTTTAGTAAATTTGACAGTTTGTGCGATGAATATAAAAAAATAAATAGAGAGTTAAAAAGATTAGAACAACGCAAAAGAGAGTTAAAAGATGATATAATTAAAGAAATGAATGGGGCTGAGATTATGGAACATGATGGAATTAAAGCCGTTTGCAAAGAAGTAATTACACCATATTTTAAAACATCTGAATTCAAAAACAAATATCCATCATTATATGATGAATATTGTCAAATAAATACGTGTGTAAGATTAACAATTTACTAATAATGTGAGTATAATATTAATAAGGGGGCAACATGAAAAAGCATAATAAATTTTGGGAAATTTTCTTAATAGTTATATATTGTTTATATGTATTTTTTAAGACAATTCTAAAACCATATAAATAATGACCATCTCACAAGATGGTTTTTTATTTTAATATATTTTTTTGTTTCTCATTACATTTACTTGTTTGAAGTAAATGTATAATTTAATCATGATTAAATGTAAATCATGATTTTTTATTAACAATCTCCGCTACTTATCATTATTAAATTTTAAAAATAGGGGTTTGATTTTATAAAATATGCCGTTTTTGGTTCCAAAATTAGTCATATTTTTATATATTTTAGGTACCCCGGAGGGGGATTTTTAAAAAAATTTAATCGGCGGATTAGTTTGCTAAATATTCTCTAAAAACAAAAAGACATATTATTAATATTTAATTTAAAAACAATTATTTTTATAAAAAATCATTAAGAGTGTTGTATTACACAAATCATTGTGTTATACTTAAATTAACGAGGTGAGAATAATGATATTAAATGATTTTAAAAGAGATATAAAAGTCAAATGTGCTGAAACAGGAATGACACAAGCAAAGATAGGGGAAGCAATAGGTAAACCGCAGCAGCACATTAATAAGTTGGCTACTGGAAATATTGGTGTAATAAGCAATCTATTTGTTAATATCATGGATGCTATGGGTTATGATGTTTTGGTTACGTATGTAAAGAAACAATAATTACAAAAGAATATGGGAGGTGAATATCTCGTGAAAAATGCCATTGGATATGTACGAGTATCTACGGAGGAGCAATCATTAGATGATAAATATGGTATTGAAACACAAAAAGAAGCAATATTAAGTTATGCTCATGGTAATGGGTATGAAATAGTTCATTGGTGTATAGATGTTACAAGTGGTGTAAAGGATAATCGTGATGAATTAGATAAAATTTTATATAAATATCATGAATTACCAGCTCATGAAGCGGTGATTGTTTTTAAAAATGATAGAATAGCTAGAGATACTAAGTTATATTTTTATTATTTTTATACTTTAGAAAAGAGAAATATTGAGTTGTTGTCTTCGGAGGAACATTTTAGTGAAGGTGATGATTTTGCAAATATATATCGTTCGTTATTGATGTTTGTGGCTGAACAAGAACGTAGAAATATTGCGTTGAGGACTGGAAAAGGTAGGTCAATTAAGGCTAAATGTGGTGGTTATTCGGGAGGGAATAAACCATATGGTTATAAAGTAGTGGATGGTGCATTAGTTATTGATCGAGATGAGGAAATTGTAGTTAGGCTTATTTTTTCGGAAATAGAAAAAGGATTAACGTTTACTGAAATATGTAATAAGCTAAGTACTTTAGGTTATGTTTCTAGAAAAGGAAATAGATTTCAAATTTCTACTATTAGAAGTATTGTAGCTAATAGAAAATTGTATGAAGGGAATTATAAATATGGGGATATGGACTGGGTTAGAGGTGTGCATGAGCCAATATTATCAGATAGAATATCCTAATAAATTAATGTAATGATTTAAAGTATGTGATATTGATAATTTGAAATATTGATGTTAAAATTTATTCTGTAAAATTAAGTTTTGTTATGTTGCGTTATCGCAAAGGATTTGTCCTAGCGGTGACGCTTTTTTTATGGAGGTTTAATGGGTGATTTATTAGAAAAAATTCTAAGTAGTATAGATATAAATGTTGAAAATATAAATGTATATGAGGATTTATATCATGTTTGTAAAGATTTATTAAGTAGTGAAACTGATTTAGTGATTAAATATATCAAAAAGTTATCAAATATTATAGAACAACGAATAAAGAAAACTGATAATATAGACGAATTAAGGTTTTTATTTGATTTACATAAGAAAGTGTTATTTTTAGGTGCATATTATGATTTTGAGTGTTATATGCTTTATGTTGAGTGGGAAAGAGAGCCGGATAAAAAATTCTATGTACCTAGACGAAAGGTTTTAAATCCAATTGTTAATGCTATGCAAAATTTAATCGATGATAAATTAGATTTACTAACAATTTCAATGCCCCCTGGTACTGGTAAAAGTACATTAGGAATATTTTTCTTAACGTGGGTAATGGGTAGATTTCCGCACAGTCAAAATTTAGCATCTGCACATTCGGGAACATTGACACGTTCTTTTTATGATGGGGTATTAAGTATAATTAAAGATCCAGAGTATTTATGGAACGATGTTTTTCCAGGTGTTGATATTTCAAATACTAATTCTAAGGAAGAAACGATTGATTTAGTTAAACCTCATAGATTTTCCACTTTAACGTGTAGAGCTATAAATGCTTCTCTTACAGGTGCCACTAGATGTGATACTATTTTGTATGTGGATGACTTGATATCTGGTATAGAAGAAGCTATGAGTAAAGATAGATTGGATAAATTATGGATTTCATATACTAATGATTTAAAAACACGAAAAAAAGGAAATGCCAAAGAAATACATATCGCCACACGATGGTCAGTTCATGATGTAATAGGAAGATTAGAGATGATGTATGGTTCTGATCCTAGAAGTATGTTTATATCATTACCAGCATTAGATGAATTTGGGAATAGTAATTTTGACTACGATTATGGTGTGGGTTTTAGTAAAGAATATTTTGATGATATGAAAGCAAATTTAGATGAAGCATCGTACAATGCTTTGTTTGATAATATGCCAATTGAACGAGAAGGGTTGCTTTATGATTCAAACGAATTAAGACGTTATTTCAAATTACCATCATTCGAACCAGATGCGATAATAGCGATATGTGATACGAAAGATAAAGGCTCTGATTATGCTTTTTTACCTATAGTATATGTATATGGTAATGATTATTACATTGAGGATTGTATATGTGACAATGGATTACCAAATATAGTAGATTCGAGATTGGTTAATATTTTACTAAAGCATAAAGTACATGCATGTAGATTTGAAAGTAATTCAGCGGGAGGTAGAGTTGCTGAGAAAATACAAGAAGAATTAAAAAAATTAGGTGGAGTAACAAATATAACTACTAAATATACAACTCAAAATAAAGAAACAAAAATTATTGTACATAGTCCTTGGGTCAAGGAGCACTGTTTGTTTAGAGATGAAAGTACATTTGGTAGAAATAGTGATTATTATAAAATGATAAAACAGTTGTGTGCTTATACTGTTGCTGGGAAGAATAAAAATGATGATGTACCGGATGGATTTAGTATGTTGTCTGAATATGCTCAGAGTTTAACATCTGCCAAAGTTGAAATATTTAAAAGACCTTTTTAAATAAATTGATTGATTTTTAACTTCAAATAGTGTATAATATAAATAAATAAATTATTTTGTAAGTGGTGCATGATTG
>JAEWIH010000110.1 GCA_023387245.1 Bacillota bacterium
TGGATTAAAAGATGCTGCAGAAGTCATTATTGGCGAAACTAATAATATAACAACATTAAGCTTAAATGCTACTGATAATATTGAAGATTTAAGTTTAAAAATTTCTGCATCTATTTTAGAAGTAAATCAAAATGATGGAGTAGTACTATTAGTTGATATTATTGGTGCTAGTCCATATAATCAATCATTATTAGCTATCAATAGTTTAGATGATGTTTTAAAGAAACAAGTTTGTTTATTTGGTGGGGTTAATTTACCTATGTTATTAGAAGTTATTAATCATCAAATTTTAGAAACACCTATTGGTGATATAAAAGAACAGATAGTTGAACAGACAAAGAATTGTATTGGAGTTTTTGATCCAAATAAGAATATATTAAATAATTTAGAGGATGAATTTTAGGTGGATAAATATGAAGTGGGGATTTAGATGGTATGGTGAAAAAGATTCGATTCCTTTGAATTATTTTAAACAAATCCCAGGTACTGATGGTGTTGTTGGAACGTTGCTTGGGAAATTGCCAGGTGATGTTTGGGAAGTTGAGGAAATCCAATTTTTTAAATCAAAAATCGAGAAAGAAGGTTTGGAGTTATTAGGTATTGAAAGTGTAGCTGTTCATGATGCTATCAAAGCAGCAACAAGTGAGCGAGATTATTATATAGATAATTACATTACTACCATTAGAAATTTAGCAAAATGTGGTATTGATCTAGTTTGTTATAGTTTTAAACCAATTTTTGGGTGGGCGAAAACGGATTTAAGTTATGCTAATAATGATGGTAGTAAATCACTGGTTTTTGATGATTATGTTGTAAAAAATATGGAAGCTAGTGAAATGTTTAAATTGATAAATTCCCAGTCTAATGGCTTTAAATTGCCAGGTTGGGAAGAGGAAAGGTTAAAAAAATTTAATAATTTGATGAAAATGTATGACAATGTAACTGATGAAGATTTGTTTAATAATTTAGCTTATTTTTTAAACAAAGTTATTCCTATTTGTGAAGAAGTTGGAATTAAAATGGCTATTCATCCTGATGATCCACCGTGGGAAATTTTTGGATTACCAAGAATTACCAAAAATTTAAAAGATTATCAAAAAATTATGAATATTATTAACTCCCCATGTAATGGAGTAACTTTGTGTACAGGATCTTTAGGCGCTAATCCGGATACCGATCTTGTAGAAGTTATTCATGAGTTAAAAGATAGAATTCACTTTGTGCATATGCGAAATATTGAATTTTTAGGCCATAAAAAATTTAGGGAATCTGCTCATTTGAGTATTGATGGTTCGCTGGATATGTACGAGTTGATGAAAGCATTGGTAAATATTGAATTTAATGGTGTAATTAGGCCAGATCATGGGCGAGCAATTTGGGATGAAGTAGCAATGCCAGGATATGGATTATATGATAGAGCTTTAGGTTTTACTTATTTAAAAGGCTTATACGAAGCGATTGTAAAAAATAGGGGTGAATAGATGTGTTTAAAGATAATTTTGTAATGAAGAGACTAACGGAGATAAAATTATTACCACTTTATACCGTTACTAATTTATGTTTAATTGATGATTTAGCTGAAGTATTATTACAATGTAATATACCAATAATTGAAGTTGCATTTAGAAGTGAGCTTGGGGCTAGGGGTATAAAAAAATTAAGTCAATATGATGGATTAATTGTTGGTGCTGGTACTATTAGAACTTTAGAACAGGCAAAGATTGCTGTTGCTAGTGGTGCAAAATTTATTGTTTCACCTGCTATAATTCCGGAAGTTATTGAGTATTGTTTAAAGATTGGTGTTCCGATATTTCCAGGAGCGATAACACCAACGGAAATTCAAAAAGGTGTTGATTTTGGGTTGGATATGATTAAATTTTTTCCTGCAAATATATATGGTGGCTTAAATGCTATTAAAACATTAAGTGCACCTTTTTATGATGTTAAATTTATCCCTACTGGTGGAATTGATGAAAGTAATTACCTTGAATATCTAGCAAATGATAAAGTTGTTGCAGTAGGTGGTTCATTTATAATTTCTGAAAAATTATTAGTAGAACATTCTATTAGTGATAACATTTTAAAGATAAATAATTTAGTTAGTAAAATTAATTAGTATGAAAATTAAATTAGTGATTTTTGATATGGATGGCTTAATGTTTGATACAGGTAGACTTTCATATAAAGCGTATGTTGAAGCAGCTAAAAAATATAATTTTACTATAAGTCCGAATGTATATTATTTATTAACTGGTAGAAGAGATAAAGAAATTAGGGATATAATGTATCTATTATATGGATCTGAGTGTAATGTACAAGAGTGGAGAGATTATATTAATGTGGCTAGAAATTCTATTTTAAAAAAGGAACAAAGAGTTTATAAGAAAAAAGGTTTGCTTGAAATTTTGGAATTTTTAAAGAAGAATGATTTTATAATTGCTGTTGCTTCATCAAATAGTATGAAAAAAATTAGATATTATTTTCAAATCGAAAATATGCCAAATTTTTTTGATTATGTAGTTTCAGGTGAAAATGTAGTTAATGGTAAACCTGATCCTGAGATATTTATGAAAGCATGTTATATGGCTAATATTTCTCCTAATGAAAGTTTAGTGTTAGAGGATTCATTTGCTGGTGTTAAAGCAGCTATAAATGGAAATTTTAATGTTTTTAATATACCGGATAATATTAATGATTTACCTTCGGTTTTTGGCGAGTACAATCTTAAAATAGATCCTTTGAGTTTAGTTGAAAACATCCCTAATAGTGTTCTTAAGTTTGATGATTTAATTGAAGTAATGAGATATATACAGGAAAAGTGCTTTATATAAAAGCACTTTTTAATGTTTATAAAAATTAAATATTTAAAAAAATAAAAACATTAATATTAGGCATAATTATTGATAGTACTAGGGTGCTAATCTATAATATTTATATTAAATGAAGGTGTTTAATATATGTTAAAGGAATATGAAATAAATGGTATGTA
>JAEWIH010000128.1 GCA_023387245.1 Bacillota bacterium
CTTATGTAGAAAATAGACTTCTAGAATATTGGTCGCCAGATCAAATATATAATAGAGGTTGTGATAATAACCTTAAATTACCCTCTACATCAACGATATATAGATTCATTAAAAATAATAAATTACCAAAAATAACAATAAACCATTTAAGAAGAAAAGGACAATTTAAAAGACCAGCAGAGAAAAGAGGGAAATTTAATGATGGTGGTAGAAGCATTAAGAAAAGACCTAAAGAAATATATAAGAGAGAAGAATTGGGACATTGGGAATGTGACACAGTGGAATCTGGAAGAATCGATCATAAAAGAAAAAGTAAATATTGTTTTGTAACTTTAGCAGAAAGAAAATCTAGATTTTATACTGCGATATTGGTATCAGATCGAACAGAAAAAAATGTAACTGTGGCTATAATTAATGCATTAAGAGCATTTCCAAAACATCTAGTAAAAACAATTACTTTTGATAGAGGTAAAGAATTTTCCGGGTATAAGGAGATTGAAGAGAAATTAGAATGTAAAACATATTTTTGTGATTCGAATTGTGCATGGCAAAAAGGAACAAATGAAAATTCTAATGGATTATTAAGAGAATTTTATCCCAAGGGAATGGATTTATCCAAAGTAGATGAGGAGGAACTAAAAAATAATTTAGCTCTACTTAATAATAGACCTAGAAAGTGTATAAAATATAAAACACCCAATGAAATTATTTTTAATAACTCACATTAGGTGTTGCGTTTGATTTGACAAATTATCTATTAAAAAAGATGAAAACATCTATTATGATATTTTCATCTTCTTTTGTTTTTTGTCCACACAAATTTGGTGGAGAGACTAAATAATTAATATTTGTATCTTTTATCAATATTTAAAAATGTATATTATGAATTCTTTTCTTTTTCTTCTTTAATAAATTTTTTTATAGAATAAGATAAATAAACATTTAGGATTATAGAACACAAAAGATAACAAATAATATCATACATTGTGTGTTTGTATAATAACAGCCATAATAACATTGTTCTAAGAGGTAAAGCAGATATTTGTAATTGGAAATTTAAATCATAATCAAATTTATATTTTATTTATTATTTTTTTTAAAAGACTCATGTCATATTCTTCTAAAAATTAAATATACATTTACCTGAATTTACTAAAATTAATACTCCAACTACTGATATATTAATTACTGGAACATTCGCTGCCAACCATTTTGATGCTGCATCTCAACCAAATTTAGTAAATACAGCTTCAAAGCCTTTAGCAATAGTTTTTGCACTTATTGAAAAAGTTAGATCGCTAACCGTTTTATCGATAACACATCTGATAAAATCGTTTAGTATTCCTCCAGGAATCCCTCCTGAGTATAATGGAGCATAATTTCCGTCACATGTTGGATAACCTACATCTCCTGGAAAACAACCTGGAACATATTTATATTTTAGATATTAATTCAAATTTAATGTTATTAATATTGTTAGCATTTTCTACTAGCCAAATTCCTTCATTGTCTATATATGAAAGTGTCGGGTATGTTGTTATTGATTTGTGATTTCGCATTAATAGATAAGGTGGTTAAAACATTCATCAAACAAATGCATAATAAAAATAATAAAAACTGGTTAATTCTATTTAACATTATAAATGCCTCTTTATTATAACATATTAAAAACTAGAATAAACCAATTTTATCGCCGTTCTTATGCCTAGAATAAATATAAATTAAAAGATATAAATTCAAAACCGTCATACTAAATGCCACCAATCTAAACTTGAAGTGATATTTAAAAAACTAATATCGTGGAACTAACTTATTTAATCGCTTTCACTATAACAAAAAATAAACGTCTTTCAATTTTATTACTATATAAAAAATCATAATTTATAGAATATTTACAAAGTAAAAACAGAATTTCAATTATAGACAATATAATCAAAATTTTGTTTTTAATATTATTTTAAATGATCTTTACCGATTTTTATTAAATTAAAATTTATGCCTTTTCGATATTGGCTAAATCAATATATTGTTTATATTTAGCATGAGAGTTATATAAGTTTTCATGAGTATCATCTCCTGTAATAATTCCGTTTTCAAAGAATATAACTCGATCAACATATTTAACTGTAGACAAGCGATGAGCAATCGACAAAACGATTTTATTAGCATAATATTTGTCAATCATAGTAAAAATTTGATTTTCTAAATTAGCATCTACAGCAGATGTAGATTCATCCATTAAAATCATTTCTTTTTTAGCCAATATAGCTTTAGCTACTAAAATTCTTTGTTTTTCTCCAGTAGATAAATTTTTGCCACCCATCCCAAAATCAACTTGATGTATAGAATTATTAGTTAAATTGAATTTTTCTGCCAAATTTAATTCAGTTAATACATTATTAGTTTGAACATTATTTAATTCTTTTTGTCCTAATTTTAAAAATTGTTCTAAATTTGAATAAACAATGCTATTTTCTTGAGGAATTAACGCAATGTTATCTCTTAAATTACTAATGTTATAATTTTGTAAATTTTGATTATTAACTAAAATTTCGCCATCATATTCATTATAGAAACCCAGTAATAATTTAAAGATAGTCGATTTACCAGCCCCTGATTCGCCGACAATAGCTACTTTTTCTCTGGCTTTGATATTTAAATTTAAGTTATTAATGACATTAGTTTGGTCATATTTAAAAGAAACATTTTTAAATTCTATTTGTTGAATACTGTTTAAGTTTTCGTTTCCGTTTGATTGTTCAGATTCTAATTCTAAATAAGAATTAATTTCTTCATAATTAGCTGTTGCTCTTTGCTTATCAGCAAAAAATGAGCTAATCCCAGTAACTGGTGTTAATAATTGAAATACATATAATAAATAAGCAATTAAAGTGCCAACAGTAATAGCTCCATCGCTTACTCTACGACCGCCAAACATAAAAATCACTGCGATAATACCTATTACAACTAATAACAAGAAAGGTTGGATAAAAGCGTTGACTTTATTGTTTTTTGATGAGAATTCTTTAATTCGATCATTGTTTTCGTCAAGATTATTACTGATTTCTTGTTGGGCGTTTAATGATTTAAGATAAAGTATGTTATTAAAAATATTTGATAATTTTTCAATATAATTCGCATTTTCTTTTTGGAATGCATTTGCGTATTTTCCTGCAAAAATAGTCACAGGTATAATTACAATAGCTAATATTGGCAATAATACTAGTAATAATAAAGATAGATTTGTATCTAATTTAAACAAAAAGAAAAGGGTAACGGCTAAAATTGCTAGAGCATTAATAAAATTTGGCAATGACTTAGCTTTATATTCTTGAATGGTTTTGATATTGTTATCAATATGACTAGGTATTTTGCCGATGCTTAGTGTATCTAAACTCTTAGCTTTGGCGTTTAATATTCTGTTAATAATTTGATTCCGTAATTGATGTGATTCTAGCTCTGCAATATCAACAAAATTAAAATTTCCGAGTGTTGTTAATAGTGCTTGGATAATGAATAAACCAACTACTAATACTTGATTATTAACGAAATTAAAAACAGCTTGTGAATTATCAATAATTTTGCTGATAGTAAACGGTATAAATGAACCGATTATAGCAGAAACCAAAATAAAAATAATTCCTAGTGATAATTTAATTTTTTGATTATTCATAGAAAACCTCTTTTTTAAGTGTGATAAATTTTTTAATTGTTTCGTAACAATATGAATTTATTGTATAAAATAAATCGTGGTTAAGATTTTTATAATTTTGTAATGGATTAATATATCCAATTAGTCCATCTGTTCTTTTTTGTAACAATAAAAAAGAAATATGTTGCTTGATATTTTGATATTTATCCGGACTAAAAGTTAATATGAAAATAATTATAATTGAAGAAATGTATAAATTATATTTATGATTATAATATGTAATCAATCCATTTAATAAAAAATAGTTATCTTCAATAAAAACTTTATTAGCTGAATATGAATAATTATCTATTCTATAATTAATGATATTTATAATCTCGTCTTCTTTAATAACTACAAAATTCAAAATACTATTGACTGTATCGTCATTATTTTTGAATAAAGATTCATAGTAAAAAATTTTAATTAAAAGAAAGTAAGGGTTGTTGGTGTTTTCATTTATTAGCGATTTAAATTTTTCTATATCATCTAAGCAGTTGATATATTTAGTAATATTATTTAAAATCCTCATTTCAGTTTCTCCATTAAAAGTTGAATACTAAAATTCGAAATATTATTAAAATTTTTAGAATTTATTACTTTAGCTAGTTGTTCTAGATTTGGTGCTAAATAAAATAAGCAACAAAAATCATTAATATTATTAGTTAATAAAAATTGATTATTATAATAATTAATTAAATTATTTAAATCTTTTGAATTTAAATTTTTGAAATTAGTTATAAAATAAAATAATATAAAAGGCTCATATTCTAAATTAATTTGATTTAAGTTTGTAAGCATATTATTAATTCTATTTTCAATCAATTTATTATAATTCCTAAAATCGGCACTTTTAATAAAATCTAGTTTTGATAAATAATATAAATCTAAAGCATTAAATTCTCTTTTTATTAAAAAAGGAATTGAAATCTCGTTAAAATTAACAGAGTGTTTAATATTATAATAATCTAAAAACCATAATATATATAAAGTTTTAACAATTAGTTGTTCATTAGTATATAAAACATTTTCAATCTCAATCTTGTCAGAGATTTTTGAAAACAAATTAGTTATTTCTTCGTTTAAAGATATTAATCCAAAAGAGATGCCAACACTTAAATAAAATAATTCATCAAAATAATCATAAATATTTATTTTTTTTGTAATTGTTTTTTTGTATTGATTGTAAATTTTGGTAAGTATTATCTCTTTATCCATATATCAATCATACCTTTCACTACTGATGTTGTATGATATAAGTCATCAAAACTTAATTTCTGTTTTTTGGCATAATTTATATGAGGAATTATTCCGCCATCCAAACGCATATTATTATTTATTTTTAATATCGCTTCTTTAATGATAATTAATTCTTTGTCTTCGAATTTAAAATCTAATAGACCAAGACATAATATTAGTTCAGCCATAATATCAATATGACCATCAAGAATAATAAATGATAATAAATCTAATAAATATTTTTTAGTCGTTTCTAAATTTAGATTGTATTGATCTAAAGTACATTTTTTATATTTGATTAAGAAATATATATACATTAATTCATGGGTTATGCTATAAAAATCCATATAACTTAATAAATTAATATTTTTCTTATTTCCTAAAACAGTTGCTTTATTAAAAACAAAAATTTCGTCTAATGGATAATCATAATATATAGACAAAAAACAAATGGTTTCAATCATCCTGTAAGGATTTTTAATAAATAAACTAGCATAATCACAAATGTTTAAATGCTTAAAAATACTTTTATTTTTAGTTTGAATATAAAAACTATCAACCGATAATAAAGCAATATAGAAATCGGGATGATTATTTAGTAAATAATCCCAATCAAAATTTTCGATTTTATGATGTAGAAACTTAACTAATTGATTATAAAAAAAAGAGTCAGTATTAAGAAAATTAGTTAAAAAACATAATTCACAAAATGGTTTAAAATCATCGATGATATTTGATTTAGCATATTCAACATCAAAATCATTTAAATGTTCTAACAACCAGTTTGTAATATTTTTATCTATATGTATTAATAATTTTTCCAATCTAATACTCCTTGCATAAAAATATAGCTATCCTTTGAGTACGCTATTTGATTATGCTAACGACAATGACGGTAACGGTTTGTCTTTTTTATTTTTAGCTTTAATAACCAAAGCATATCCTTCCCAAACCATTACAAAATGCCCCGCTCTAACTGTATTATCGTTATCTACGATATTTTTGCTTAACGCAAATCCAATATACTTTCTATTTTCACAATCCAATTTTGTATATTTTTCAAGTTTTTTCATAATTAAGTCCTCTTCTTTATTTTGTTAAATAAATGGAATTTAACCCATTGAATAGCTATGATCGCATTATATCATAAAAATGACAACAATGACAATAATTTCATTTATTGAAAATTTATTTCATAATGAGAATGATAAAATGGCGTTAGATCAGATAAAAAAAATTTAAATATAAGATTTTGTCAATTGTTTATCAAATGGGATGGTGGTATAATAAAATAGAATTAGGAGGATATAGTAAGACATGGCAAAACAAACCGTGCGTGATTTAAATGTTGCTAATAAGAAAGTATTAGTACGTGTAGATTTTAATGTTCCATTAAAAGATGGAATAGTTACTGATGATAATCGGATTAAAGCCGCATTACCAACTATTCAATATTTGTTGGATAATAATGCTAAGGTTATATTGTGTTCACATTTAGGCAAAGTTAATCATAAAGAAGCTGAAAAAACAGAAGCCGATAAAAAGAAAAATAATATGGCTTTTGTGGCTCCTAAATTACAAGAACATGTTAATGCTAAAGTTACTTTTGTTGATGAAACTCGTGGTGAAAAATTAGAAGCTGCTATTAATGATATGTTACCTGGAGAAATCGTTTTGATGCAAAATACTCGTTATGAAAAGGGAGAAAGTAAAAATGATCCTGAATTAGCTAAATATTGGGCATCATTAGTTGATTTATTTGTTTCTGATGCTTTTGGTTCAGTACATAGAGCTCACGCTTCAACAGTTGGTGTTACAGAATATTTAGATAGTGCTGTTGGCTTTTTGGTTGATAAAGAAATTAATGCTTTATCTAGTGCTCTAAATAATCCTGCTAGACCTTTTGTTGCTATTTTAGGTGGTGCTAAAGTTTCTGATAAAATAGGAGTAATTGAAAACTTATTAAAAGTTGCTGATAAAGTTATTATTGGTGGTGGAATGGCTTATACTTTTGTTAAAGCTAGAGGTTATGAAGTAGGTACTTCATTATTAGAATTAGATAAAGTTGATTTGGCTAAAGAAATTATGGCTAAAGGTGAAGGTAAATTATTGTTACCTGTTGATACTGTTGTTGCTGATGCTTTTGATCCAAATGCTAATAGTAAAGTTGTTGCTTGGAATCAAATACCTGATGGCTGGATGGGATTAGATATCGGTCCTGAAACTATTAAATTGTTTAGTGAGGCTTTAGAGGGTGCTAAAACAGTAGTTTGGAATGGCCCTATGGGTGTTTTTGAAATGGATCGTTTTGCGACTGGAACATTAGAAATATGTAAAGCAATTTCTAGTTTAGAAGGCGCTAATACAATTATTGGTGGTGGTGATAGTGCTGCTGCGGCGATTAAATTAGGATTTAAAGATAAGTTTAGTCATATCTCTACTGGTGGTGGAGCTTCTATGGAGTTTTTAGAAGGTAAAGTTTTGCCTGGTATTGACGCAATAAAGGAAAAGTAATTTTATGGATAATTTAGTTAGAAAACCAATTGTTATTGGTAATTGGAAAATGAATAAAAACAATGTTGAGACTAAAGAGTTTATTGAAGTATGTGATCAACATTGTCATAATAAAGCAGATTTTGGGATTGCTCCGTCATTTTTATCATTAAATACAGCTGTTTCTATGGCAACTAATTTGTTGATAGCTGCTCAAAATTGTCATTTTGAAAAAAGTGGAGCTTATACTGGCGAAGTTGCAATTCCGATGTTAGAAGAGATTGGTGTTTCTTATGTAATTGTTGGTCATAGTGAGCGTCGTCAATATGATAATGAAACTGATGAAAAAATTAACAAAAAAGTTCATGCATTGTTTGAATATGGGATGGTACCAATTGTATGTGTTGGTGAAACATTAGCTGAATTTGAAGCTAATCAAACAGAAGAGGTTGTTTGTCGTCAAGTTAAAGATTGTTTAGCTGGATTAAGTAAAGAAAATGCTGCTAAGGTAGTTATTGCTTATGAGCCAGTTTGGGCGATTGGTACTGGTAAATC
>JAEWIH010000135.1 GCA_023387245.1 Bacillota bacterium
TCTGACAATCTGATATTGAGTAAATCTACGTGCTCAATTTGTCTAAATAAGTCATCTTCTTTACTAAGGAACCACTCGGCTTCTTTCACAAATAAATCAAAATTCTTTTGTTCTATAGCTTGCACAATATAAAAATAGATATAATTAAGCTCTATCCATGCTTTACGAACTGGATTTCCGTATAACGTATTTAAAATTTGTTTTGTATATTTTCCGTGTTCAGATTTCTCCCATTTAGTTTTTAATAAATCATACATAATCCATTTTTCAACATTACCTCTATTTTCAATATTATCAAATTCTAAGTCCCAGTTTCCGTTATAATCTGGATCCATAAACATTGGCAATATTGATCGCCCGTGTGCCGCTGTATTCCTTAATACACAAAGATTGCTGATAAAACTAATGCATTTTTTCATTTTGCCTAAAATTTCAGGTATTTCTCCCTTCGAATCATAAATATCATAAAAATTAATTATCAGTTCCGATAAATCGTTCAGGTCTAATTGTTCCATAAAATCAAATAGCGGAACTACATCATCGCTTGATAAATAATCAAATTCATCCGAAGTAACTCTGTAAAGTTGTTTGTTTCTCGCACGCTTTATTAATTTAGAAATTTTTGGCTTCTTAGAACGCCATTTAGAAATAACATCTGCCCCTATATCTTCTCCATCCTCGGTGATGCTAATTGTTGTAAAATATGCTTTATATGCATTTTCTATGCTTATAATCCAAGATAAAATTTTTTTCCTAAACTCTAAATCTATTCTATCTATGCCGAAAAGCAAATTAATATTAAACTGATTATTGGGGTTATCAAAATCACATAGCATCTTATATTTTAATTTAAGCAACTCTTTTGAAGTAAATATTCCGGGTGTTAAATATTCTAACATTCTAAATTGAAAATTATTATTTTTGAGCCAATTTACAAATTCTTTATCATCTAATTCTGGATAAAAAAAATTATACTCACTTAATCGATTTCTAATTTTTTGAACCATATTTTTCTCAATAATCCGTTCTTGATACTTCCATGTATTACCTATAAATCTGATACTTGTAGCTTCTTTTATATCTCGATTTCGGATACCTTGAGATTGACTTAAAGTAAATTCAACTTCTACTGTATATTTAATATACTGCTTACCATCTTTTTCGATCAACATTGAATTATCTATTTTAAACGGTATAAATTCATTATCAAATTTGAATGCATCAGTAATAATCATCCCATAATTATTTTTTAAACTCTCGATTCTTCCTTTAGCCATTTTACACTCTCCAGTTTTAAAATTTTTATATAATCCTTTAAATTTTTATTGTTAGTTTCATTTTACTAATCATATGAAATTTAAATTTATTTATATAATTTTAACTTATAAAGCTATAACAGAAAAAATTTAAAGACTAGCTTTTCTTCTTTGCTTCAAGTAGCCTATAATTTTTATATTTTGTGATATTAAATTTATCAAGCAATACGAACTGGGACAGCTAGGTTTAAAAATACATTTATTACCCGAAATAATTTTTATCTCGTATTAACTCATTAATTAGTTACCTATCTTTTAACAATTCAGTCCGAAATCGTTTATGTTATACTCATTTAAGAACTGTTACACAGGTTTATAATTTCTATACTAGTTGTTTTAGATAATTATTATAACACAGTTTTCTCCTTGTCTCCAAGAAATTAGATACTATCACAGTCCCTCTGTAATGATATCTATATTATCCTTATAAATGATATTTATTTTTTATAGCGCTTCAAGTTTAAAGAATTATGTTTTCTTATATTCCTCTTAAACGAATTACCTCTATTTTTTTCAAATTTAGGAATTAAGCAAATATTCCCAGACTAGTCCAGCAAATTTTAAATATGAGTTGGAAGTCGTCCACCATGCACACTATTTTCCTATGAGATATCATCTTGAATATCTGTGTATAAAGTATTGAAACTACAAAATTAAAGGTGTTATGTATATTTTATATTATTACGAATAATGTAGTTTTTATCTTGGATTTTTCCGAATGCTAATTTGTGTTAACTTATTATTTCTATAAACCTTCCTATGTCAAAATCTGTAAGTTTTATCAGCAAGTTATTAGAATTGAATTAGTAGATTTTTATAACAAAACCGAAATTAAATTATAATCAAAAAACTAGATATTTGAAGTGAACCCCAAAAGTTGGACGACCAACAGGAGGGTTCACTTTTATTATGAGATTTACTAATGAAAACAAGCTAAAAATGTATGATCTATGGAAAAACCACTACTATAGTCCAAAGAGAATTGCGAAACAATATAATGTCGATTTCAAACTTATCAGGTACATAGTTCATCTCATGGATTATCATGGAGTTAAAATTATTAAACATGGTAAAAACAAATATTATTCACCAGAATTTAAGATAAACGCAATCAATCGTGTCCTTATAAATCATGAATCTATCTTTCAAGTCTCCCTTGATTTAGGTCTTACTAGTTATGGAATGTTAAATAATTGGATAAAATCCTTTATAGAAAACGGGTACAATATTATAGAGAAACAAAGAAGACGTAAATCACATGAGAAAAAAGAAAGTAAAGATGACTAAGGAACAATTAGAGAAGGAAAACAAGCTACTTCGAAAGCATCACCTAAAACTTACAATAGAGATCGAATACTTAAAAAAACTAGATGTCTTAGTTTACAAAAAGAAAACCAAGTAAAGAAGAAATATCGATAGTAATTACTAAGCTAAGGAAAGAATTATCATGCAGCCTAAAATTCATATTAGATACAATTAGCGCAAATCCAAAATTACCACAAATAACACGAAGTGATTATTACTACCAATGCAAAAAAATAAATAAAGATATGAAGAATGATGAGATTATGAATAAAATTATCTCTATTTTCTACAAACATAAAAAGCGTTATGGATATCGTAGAATCACACTGGAACTAACTAGTATGGGCTATCGTATAAATCATAAGAAGGTAAAACGATTAATGACTCTAATGGGCCTTTATGGAATAACACCTAAAGCTAAATACAAATCTTATAAAGGTGATTTTAATGGTACCGTAAAGAGCCAATTATTAAATAAAGTTATTGATACAGTAAATCACAAAACATACTATGAGCGTGATTTTTCAACTACATCCTGCAATCAGAAATAGGCAACAGATGTTACTGAATTCCATATAACAGATGGAAAAGTTTATTTATCGCTAGTTATGGATATGCATAACAAAGAGATTATATCTTTTGATATCTCAGCTATAGCAAATTACCACCAAACAGTTAATATG
>JAEWIH010000086.1 GCA_023387245.1 Bacillota bacterium
GATATGTATTATTTAGCTAAAGATATTTTAAAAACAAAAGGAATAGCTTTTTCTAAACATGTTGCTAGAGTAGTAACTAGGAAAGATTTAGCTGATTATGATTATATTTTTTGTATGGAAAAAAGAAATAAAGACGATTTAGAATATTTGTTTGGTAAAGATTTAGTGGCAAAAGTTAAATTATTACATAGTCAAGATATTATTGATCCTTGGTATAGTCGAAATTTTGAATTAGCTTTTTCACGAATTTATAATGGCTGTTTAAATTTTTTAGAAAAATTGTAATAAAAAAGCGTTACGGATTGTAACGTTTTTATTATATTAGAATATTTAAATATTTATTGACGATTTTATCCGATTATATCATAATATAACAAAGAAGATGGGAGGGTTTGATATTGCGGATAATTTTAGTTAAATTTAAAGAAGTTTTATTTTCGATATTACCAATATTTTTATTAGTAACATTTATTCATTTATTTATTTTAAAATTAAATGAAATATTATTTACTAGATTTATAATTGGCACTGTTTTAATCACTATCGGCTTAACTGCTTTTTTGTTCGGAGTCGATTTAGTAATTGTACCTTTAGGTAAAATGACCGGTTCTTTATTGGCTAAAAGTAATAAACTTTGGATTGTAGTTTTAGGGAGTATAATAGTCGGTTTCTTTATTTCTTTAGCCGAACCAGGCTTAATGGTACTTGCTAATCAAGTTAGTATCGTTACTAATGGGTTAGTTCCTGGCTTGTTGATTTTATTTATTGTTTCCATTGGTTTATCTTTAATGTTAGCTTTTGGTTATGTCAGAATATTTTTAAAAGTTCCTTTAAGATTAGTTTTATTTACTATTTATGGTATTATTTTTGGCTTATCTGTATTTACTAGTCGTGAGTTTTTAGCAATTTCTTTTGATGCTTCAGGTGCTACTACTGGTATTTTAGCTGTACCTTTTATATTATCATTATCATTAGGTATATCGAGGTTAAGAAAAGATAGTATTGCTGGTGAAGAAGATAGTTTTGGTTTAGTAGCAATTGCTTCTAGTGGTGCCATTTTATCAGTATTATTAGTAGATGTTATTTTTGATTTAAGTGATTTTAATCAAAGTTTAAGTTTAGATACTATTAGTTTTGATTCTATATTTAGTACTTTTAATACCCATTTATTTAGTGGTTTAATTGAAAGTTTTATTTCATTATTACCATTATTAATAATTTTTATTTGTATTATTATATTTTGGATGAAATTAAAAAGTCGTGATATTAGAAAAATGATTACCGGTTTTATTTTTGCTTTTGTTGGTTTATTTTTATTTATACTCGGCACTAATGGCGGTTTTATGGATGTTGGTATTTTTTTAGGTAGTAATTTAATATTAATGGAAAATAAATTTATTATTTTATTAATCGCATTTTTATTAGGATTTTTAACAATATTAGCCGAACCAGCTGTATATGTACTAACACAACAAGTAGAAGAAGTTACTAGTGGTTATGTTAAAAGACCGGCAGTTTTAATTTCACTATCTTTGGGAGTAGGGATTGCGGTTTTAATTTCAATATTACGGATTATGTTTGTTGATATTGAATTATGGCATTATTTATTACCAGGATATGCATTATGTATAATAATCATGTTTTTTTGTCCTAAATTATTTGTTGCGATAGCTTTTGATGCAGGAGGAGTAGCTACTGGACCAATTACTGCAACATTTATTTTAGCCTTTATACAAGGGGCTTCTAATTCTTTAGATCATGCCGATTTATTAGTAGATGGTTTTGGGATGATTGCGATTGTGGCATTGATGCCGATTATTACGTTACAAATATTAGGTTTATTTTTTGGTTATTTAAAGAGTCGGAGGAAATATTGTGATTAGTAATGGTATGGAATTAATTTATGTAGTAGTTAATCATGGACAAGGTTCTAAAGTTTTACATAAGGCGATTGAGTTTGGGGCTTTTTATGGCAATATATTTTATGGTTTAGGCAGTGTTAAAAATAAATTTTTAAATTTTTTATCTTTATATGATGAACGTAAGGAAGTCGTAATTATTTTAGCTCCTAAACAACAAAATAAAATTTTAAATAATTTGTGCCAATATTTTAAATTTAATCAAAGTCATAAAGGTATTGCTTTTAGTATTAGTTTAGCTAGAGTAGTTGATAGCCATAATTATAAAATTGAAAATAATATAAATATAGTGGAGGATAAAAACATGTATCGGGTAATTTTTGTTGTAGTAAATAAAGGTTTTGGCGAAGATGTAATTGATAGTGCTAGTAATTCTGGGGCAAAAGGTGGTACAATTATTAATGGACGCGGTAGTGGTGTTAGCGAGTCTAGTGGTTTATTGAAGTTGTTTAATGTTGATATTGAACCAGAAAAAGAAATGGTCATGATTTTAGTTAAAAATGATATTTGTGATCGAGTTGTTGAAAAAATTGGATCAGATTTAGAAATCGAAAAACCAGGCCATGGGATTATTTTTGTCCAAGATGTAAGTTATGTTGTTGGCTTATATGATAAGGAGTAAATATTTATGAATAGTAATTTTAAATATTATAATCCTACTACTATTTATTTTGGTAGTGATAGTTTTAAATATTTAGAAAAAGAATTAATCAAAGTAGGGGACAAAATTTTATTAGTTTATGGGCAAGCGGCTATTAAGAAGATTGGTTTATATGATCAAATAATGGCTGTTTTAAATAAGTTGAATAAAAAAGTAATCGATGATGGCGGAATTATGTCTAATCCTAGTGCTGATCGAGTTGATATTGGTAGAAAAAAAGTATTAGAACACCAAGTAGACTTTATTCTAGCAGTTGGTGGCGGTTCGGTTATTGACTATGCTAAGGCGGTAGCTGCTTGTTATAATGATGATAGTTGGTGGCAAAAATATTATGTTAATATGGAAAAAATAACTAATCCAGTGATTGATTATGGTTGTTTATTAACAGTGAGTGGTACAGGGAGCGAAATGAATTCTTGTAGCGTTATTACTAATACTAGTCAATCTTTAAAAATTGGTCAAGTTTTTGGTGATAAATTATTTCCTAAATTTAGTATTATTAATCCTGATTGGATGAAAAGTGTTCCTACTAAATTATTATATGCGGGGATATATGACAGCTTTACTCATTTAATGGAACAATATTTTAGCGATCAAGAAATTACGACTACTGACTATATGTTAGAGGGCTTAATGAGATGTATTTATGAAAATAGTCTGTTATTGCTAGAGGATCAAAATAATAGTAGTGCATTAAGTAATTTAGTTTGGGCTTCTACACTGGCTCTAAATACATTATTTTCTCGTGGTAGAAAAGGTGATTGGATGTTACATATGATTGGACAAGCAATTGGGGCAATTACTAATGCTACACACGGTTTAACATTATCAGCCATTTCTGTTCCATATTATAGAGAAATTCAAAAAGAAGCTCCTACTAAATTTGAACGCTTTAGTAATGAAGTTTTTAAAAATCCCGATGGCTTATTAAGTTTAGAAAAATGGATTAATCAAATGGGATTAGTTACTAAAGTCAGTGATTTGGGGGTTAATGGTGAAAATATTAATGATATTTTAGAAGCGGTTATCGTTCTAAATAGCGGATATAAGCAATGGAAGCGTGAAGAAATAGCGTCTTTATTAAAATAGAAAGAGGTAATATATATGATAATAACTATGACAAATAATATTGAAGGCAAGAGAATTGTTGAGTATAAGCAAATTGTATTTGGTGAAGTAGTTTCTGGGGTTGATTTTATCAAAGATTTTGGTGCTGGACTTAGAAACTTTATTGGTGGTCGTAGTTCTGGTTATGAATCTGAGTTAATTGAAGCTAGAAAAACAGCTTTAGAAGAATTGGAAGCAAGAGCTAAAGAAATTGGTGCCAATGCGGTAGTTAGTCTTAAAATGGATTATGAAGTTTTAGGATCTAATAATGCTATGTTAATGGTAACTTGTTCTGGTATGGCAGTAATAATCGAATAATATTCAAAAAAGATTTTAAGTGAACTTTTTAAATTATAAAGTTCACTTTTTTTTTACTCCTAAAAAAACATAGTGCTAACTGCTAAAGACGGGAATTTGGATCTATGAAAAAACGAATAATAGCGTTTACATTTTGTGGATTATAAGTTATAATATCATTAAGAGGAGTATACAAATATACGCTCTATAAAGGAGTAATGCATATGAGTGATCCATATACATAAGTTTGTTAACTCAACACTTAACATTAAATATAGGGTTGTCCAGTTCAAGTTAATCTGGGTTAGCAAAAACTTTGATATGAAAGGATATATTTATGAAAAGGATAAGTGTTATATTTGTTTCTTTTTGCGCTATTTTAGTTACTGTTATATTACTTTCTAATAATATTAAGGCATTAAGTGGAGATTTTTCTGATTTAAGTAATATTAAATACGAAAATACAATGTCTTATGATGAAATGCTTGAATATGTAGAAAAAACTAGAACTAGTGAAGAAATAGCGGAATTTAAAAAGCTTCATCCCAAGATTAAGTTACGTACTTATGCTGGTGAAAGACGGTTTGAATTATGGGGTGGAAATATTTTTACTTATGATTCTAAGTATAAATTGCAATTGAGAATGGATGTTGAATTGTATTATGCGACAGCAAATAGTAAACCAAAAATTGTTTCTTTATCTGGTTATCATATTTATACGGGTGGAGGAGAAAGTTGTGTTTTTCAAGGAGCTATTAATGTTCACTTAATTGCTGGAAATGCATTTTATTACAGTTTTAATGGTGATATTTATGAAAGAGGAGTAATAAAATGGAATTTAGGGGGTAAAATAAAAATAGGTGAAGCCGGAGAACTTAATGGTTCAATATCTAATGGGGATGGATTTATTAGAAATGTTTCTGAGTCAGAAAATTTTAATAGTCCTTTATTTGAAAAATGAATAAGATAATTTATAAAAAAATAATATTTGTTTTAATAGTAATTTTTTTACCTCCAATAATTTTCTTAGTATATCGTAATTTAAATCTTTTTAAGAATTATATCAAAACAGAGGTTGTGTTTATTTTTTCGATAATACAGTCTTTGTGGATTACTTATATACTATTAAAAGAAAATAAATAGAATAGTAATTTTGTTATTTAGCGTATATAAACATGATAAACAATACCGCATTTAAGTGCTAAGTATTTTGGATATTTATGGCAACATTTTGTAATTAATTTGTTTATTGTGATTTCATTGATAGTTTTAAATCATAATGCTGTAAATAGAACAGCCTTTACTATTGGTTTGGCACTTGTTTCTTTGTTGTTAATTATATATAGTTTTGTGTTGGATTATAGATTGAATAGAGTTTTTGACAAGTAGTGATTTATATAATTTAAAAAGGAATAGTCAATTTTTGTTGGCTATTCCTTTATTTTTTGATACACAAACATTTTTGGAGCGATGGGGTTATCGTATTCTAATTTATTAATTAATTTATAAGGGTGTTGATTAAACCAATTAATTACACTTTCATATTCTCTATAACCGCCATCATGCCCAACATAACAACTAATAACTATATAGCCATTATTAACAAGTAATTGATTAATTTTTGTTAGACTAATAATGGTTGTTTTTGAATTGGTTTTAATTGTATGATCAGACTTAGGTAAATAACCTAAATTATAAATGGCGCCATTAATAGGGTGTGTTATATATTTGCCAATAAATTGATGATCATCAACGATATAATCTATATTTTCGTGATTTTGGCATAATTTTTTAGAATTATTAATCGCAATTTCTTGAATATCAATACTATAAACATGTTTAACTAATTGAGACAAAGTCAAAGTATCATTGCCATTTCCGGCCGTCATATCGACCCAAATATCACTTTTTTGACAAATTTTACTTAGTTGTTGTTTAATCCAAATAATATTATTCATGATATAGATCCCCTTGATAGACATTTAATTTTGTCATAAGTTTATCGATATCATTTAAAACTTGGACTTTTTTTAATGTCCATAAAGGCGCAATTAAATCATCTGCTACTCCATCGCCAGTTAATCTTAAAATTACAGTTTCTGGAGGCAATAATCTTAATTGGGCGACTACTAAATTGACAAACTCTTCTTTAGTTAATAGGTGGTAGTTATTTTTTTGATAGCGATATTGTTCCAAAGTATTTTTTAATACATGAAACATATGAATTTTAATGCCATCTACTTTTAAATCGGCACATAATTTAGCACTATTTAAACAATCTTGATAACTATCAAATGGTAGTCCATTAATAATATGAGTAGCAACTTTAATATTTGTTTCTTTTAATTGTTTAACGATGTCGATAAATTCTTGAGTTGAATGTTGACGATTAATATAACGATTAGTTTTTTCGTTAACTGTTTGTAAACCTAATTCGATCCAGACTTCTTTATATTTAGTCATTTCTTGAAAATAGGCAATTTTTTGTTCATCTAAACAATCACACCTAGTAGCAATAATTACTGCTTTAAAACGGTTGTCAAAGAAAAAAGGATTATATAATTGTTTTAATTGTTCTAAAGGTGCATAAGTGTTGGAATAGGCTTGAAAGTAGATCATCGCTTCTCCATTTGGCCATTTTTGTTTCATCATTTTAAAGCCGTCATCAATTTGTTGATTAATATCAACTACTTGCTTAATCATATCACCACTACCATATTCTGAACAAAAACTACAACCATATTTAGTTTTATTACCATCCCGATTAGGACAGCTAAAACCTGCATCTACCATAATTCTAAACATTTTTTGCCCATATTTTTCTTTTAAATAATATGAATATGTATGATATCTTTTATTTGTATTACTATACTTAAAATTATTTAATTTCATGATTTAATTATATCATCTTTTTTAACTATGCTATAATATCGTGCGTAAGGAGAAAATATGGCCTATAAAAAAATTATTAATATTGCGGTTATTGCTCACGTTGATGCCGGTAAATCGACATTAGTAGATGCTTTCCTAAATCAAAGTCAAGTATTGGATAAAAATCAATTATTAATTAATCAAATTATGGATAATAATGATTTGGAGAGGGAAAGAGGTATTACTATTTATTCTAAAAATTGTTCAATAAATTATAATGATATTAAAATAAATATCGTTGATACACCTGGGCATGCTGATTTTAGTAGCGAAGTTGAAAGAATTATTAAAACGGTTGATACAGTTATTTTATTAGTTGATAGTAGTGAAGGACCAATGCCGCAAACTCGGTTTGTATTAAAAAAATCTTTAGAACAAGGTTTAAATCCGATTTTGTTAATTAATAAAATTGATAAAGTTGATGCAAGAATATCAGCAGTTATCGATTTAGTTTATGAATTGTTTGTTGATTTAGAAGCTAATGATCAACAATTAGAATTCCCGATATTATATGGGATAGCTAGAGAAGGAATTGTTAAATATCATCCTGATGATAATGGCATTAATTTAGAACCATTATTTCAAACGATTATTAAACATACACCAATTTATCCTGATCTTAGTCAGCAACATTTAAAATTACAAATTTCTTCATTGGAATATGATGATTATGTTGGTAGAATAGGGATAGGTAGGTTGTTATCAGGAACACTTAAAAAAGGTCAATCCGTATTAGTTGTTAATAATGATGGTAAAAGACAAAATTGTAATATTAGTAATTTATATGTTATGGATGGTCTAAAACGGATATCAGTATCACAAGCAACTAGTGGTGATATTGTGATGATTAGTGGGATTGATAATATTTTGATTGGTGATACTATTAATCAGCCAGACTATATCGATATTTGTCCAGCAATTAAAATCGATCCACCGACTATTACTATGAATTTTTTAGTTAATACTTCACCATTTGCTGGTAATAGTGGTAAATATGTGACTTCTAGAAATATTAAAGATCGATTAGATAAAGAACTTGAAAGCAATGTTGGTTTAGAAGTTAAAACTACTGATAGTACCGACACATTTATTGTATCTGGTCGTGGTGAATTACATTTAAGTATTTTAGTTGAAAAAATGCGTCGTGAAGGCTATGAGTTAGCTATTTCTAAACCAGAAGTGATTTTTAGAAGAGATGAAAATGAGCATTTATTAGAACCATATGAAACAGTTATAATTGATGTTAATGAAGAGTATAGTGGTAGTGTGATTAGTGCTTTATCATTAAAAAAAGGCGAAATGTTAAATATGGATCAAATTAATAGCCGGATTCATATGGAGTGGTTAGTTCCGACTAGAGGCTTAATTGGATATCGTCAAGATTTTATTAATATGACTAGGGGAGATGGGATTATGGTTCGCCAATTTGCTGAGTATAAAAAATATGCAGGGGAAATATTAGAGAAAACAAATGGTTCTTTAGTTTCAATGGCTAATGGGATTGCGATGACATATTCACTGTGGAATTTAGAAGATCGTGGTATATTTTTCATTGGCCCTCAAACTCCAGTATATGAGGGGATGGTAATTGGTTTGGCTAATAAAAATCAGGATATGGAAGTTAATCCGACGAAAAATAAAAAAGCTACTTCGATCAGGTCGGCGGGTAATGATGAAGCAATGAAATTAACGCCAGCTCGTTTGTTATCTTTAGAGCAAGCGATAGGATTGATTAAAGATGATGAATTAGTAGAAGTTACACCTGATGCTATTAGAATTAGAAAAAAATATTTGTCGGCTATTGAACGCAAAAGAGCTAATCGAAAAGAAGAGGTAATAATAAATGACTAGAGCTATTTCAATGGAAATTATTCATACATGTAAACAATCAGGTGCTAGAGTAACTAAAATTACTACCCCGCATGGTAGTGTCATTACACCAATGTTTATGCCAGTAGGGACTTTAGCGACTGTTAAATTTTTATCGCCAGAAGATTTAGAACGGATTGGGGCTGGAATAATTTTAGCTAATACATATCATTGTTGGTTGCGTCCTGGTAGTGAAGTTATTGAAAAAGCTGGTGGATTACATAAGTTTATGAATGTTGATCGGCCCATTCTAACTGATAGTGGCGGATTTCAAGTTTTTTCTTTATCAAATATTCGTCAAATTAATGAAGAAGGAGTTACATTTAAAAATCATTTAAATGGTGATCGTCTATTTTTGTCTCCTGAAAAATCAATTCAAATTCAAAATCAACTAGGTGCTGATATTATTATGAGTTTTGATGAATGTCCACCATATCCAGCTACTTATGATTATATGAAACAATCAGTAGAAAGAACTTTACGTTGGGCTAAAAGAGGTTTAGATGCTCATCAAAGAAAAAATGAACAAGCGTTATTTGGTATATGTCAGGGAGGAGCGTTTAAAGAGTTGCGTAAACATAGTGCTCTTTCTTTAGCGGAAATGGATTTTGATGGCTTTTCGATTGGTGGTACTTCGGTTGGTGAGGATAAAATTACGATGATGGAGATGGTTGATTACTCGATGAGTTATTTACCCAAAGATCGACCAATTTATTTAATGGGTGTTGGGGCTGTTAATGATATTTTTGAAGCTGTTACTCGTGGTGTTGATATGTTTGATTGTGTTTTACCGACTAGAATTGCTAGACATGGTAGTGCTATGACTTCTTGTGGGCGAATTAATGTTATTAAAAAGCAGTATGAAACTGATTTTACACCTTTGGATTTGGAATGTGATTGTGAATGTTGTAAAAATCATACGAAAGCTTATTTAAGACATTTGATTCGTTGTAATGAAGGATTAGGGATGCGTTTATTATCGATTCATAATTTAAGATTTTTAATTTCTTTAGTAGAAGGTATGCGTGAAGCTATTTTAAATGATCGTTTTTTAGATTATAAAAAAGAAGTATATAATAAACTTAATCTTAATGATCCATTGGCTAGGGGGTTTTAATGAAAACAAATGAATTTGATTATGATTTACCACAACATTTAATTGCCCAAACACCATTATTGGATAGAACTAAATCCCGCTGTTTATTTATTAATAAAACTAAACAATCTTATGTTGATGGTTGCTTTGAACAACTTTTAGATTATTTAGAAGCAGATGATGTTTTAGTTATGAATAATACTAAAGTTTTACCGGCTAGATTATTTGGCATTAAAGAGGGGACTGGGGCTTTAGTAGAGTGTTTAATTTTGAAAATTGATGGTCAGAAGATGGAGTGTTT
Organism: Bacillota bacterium; assembly: GCA_023387245.1. Classification (GTDB taxonomy): domain Bacteria; phylum Bacillota_I; class Bacilli_A; order Erysipelotrichales; family Erysipelotrichaceae; genus DUUI01. Next base: position 10,182 of record JAEWIH010000086.1, read on the forward strand.
GTGTGGAAATGCGCGAGTTATTAAAGAGGGTAGTGTTATAATATTTGATGATAATTTATTAAAGGCTACTTGTTATAAAGTTGGTGAAGAAGGCATTCGTTATTTTAATTTAGAATATTCAGGGATTATTTATGAAATTTTAGATAAATTAGGCCAAATGCCACTGCCACCATATATTCATCAATATTTAGAAGATAAATATCGTTACCAAACTGTCTATGCTAAGGTTGCTGGTTCGGCTGCTGCTCCAACAGCTGGCTTACATTTTAGTAAAGAGTTTTTGAATAAAATTAAAGCTAAGGGTATTAAAATTGTTGAAATTACTTTACATGTCGGTTTAGGTACTTTTAGGCCAGTAAAGGTTGATGATGTTACTAATCATAAAATGCATAGTGAAGAATATTTTGTTGATAAAGAAAGTGCACGAATTTTAAATGAGGCTAAGAAGGCCAATAAAAGAATTATTAGTGTTGGGACTACGACTACTAGAGTACTAGAAACACAAATGTTGCGCTATAATGAATTTAGAGAGGAACATTCTGATTCTGATATTTTTATTTATCCTGGGTTTGAGTTTAGAGCGATTGATGGTTTAATTACTAATTTTCATTTACCAAAATCAACATTATTAATGTTAGTTAGTGCTTTTAGTAATCGCGAGTTTATGCTTGAATGTTATAGTCATGCTGTCCAAAGTCAATATCGTTTTTTTAGTTTTGGGGATTGTATGTTTATTTATGGCTAGAGTTAAGAAAAAATCGAAATTTTTAGTATTGTTTGATCAAGAATTAGAAGCGCTTGCTAATTTATCATCAAAGCCTAAATTATGTTTACAAGCTTGTTGTAGTCCGTGTAGTATTGCTGTTTTAGAATTGTTGAGTCCTTATTTTCAAATTACTTTATATTATAATGGTCATAATATTTATCCTTATAGCGAATATCAAAAGCGTTTAGTGGAAATAGAAAGGTTAGTTGATATTGCTCGTAACGACTTTTTGGCTAGTATTGATTTAGTTTCTATACCTCCTAAAATAAATTATTATATGCAGACGTTAGGAATTGGCGCTAAAGAGCGAGAGGGTGGAAGCCGTTGTAGTATGTGTTATGGGATGCGTTTAAAGGAATGTTTGGATTTTGCTAGAGATAATGGTTATGATTATGTTAGTACTGTTATGACGATGTCAAGACAAAAGTGTAGTGAAAAAATTAATGATATTGCTCATTTGTTAATGTTTAAGTATCCTGATTTAAAATATTTATATTCCGATTTTAAAAAACGTTCTGGTATTGATCGTAGTAAACAATTATGTGATGAATATTCAGTTTATCGTCAACAATATTGTGGTTGTGCTTTTTCTTTATATGAAAGGATGAAATCTTTATGAGTATATTATTACCACTATTGATAGTATTAATGTTTTCTTTAATTAATATATTATTTAGTATTATTGGTCTATATCGCTTATTTCCAATATTAAGTTCGATCGTGACTTTTGCTTTTTGTTTTTGTACTGGATTATATTTTAATCAACAGCGGAAGCGTTCAAAAACCTGGGTATTAAAAGTTATTATTACTTTAATTGTTATTTTCTGCTTTTTAGTTTATAACGGTTTGTGGCCTAGAAGTTTATGGCATCCTTTTTTAGATGTTTTGATTTGGAAAGATGTAGCTATTTTGATTATTGTTGTTTGGTGTGGTTGGGCTTTTTTTAGGTGATATTATGTTAATGTTTGAAGAGATTAAAGATATAATTTTATATAATCAAAACAATCAGTTGATTAATATTAAAGATTTTAAGGATAAAAAAGTATTAATTTATTTTTTCCCCAAAGCTCTTACTAGTGCTTGTAGTTTAGAGGCTATAAAATATCAGGAATTAATTGAAGAATTTAGACAATTGGATGTAGAAGTAGTTGGAATTAGTAAAGATAGCGTTAAAAATTTGAAAAAATTTAGTGATAAACATAGTTTAGATTTTAATTTATTGTCGGATAGCGATTTAGAAGTTGCTAAATACTTTGGTGCTTATGGGCTAAAAAAGTTATATGGGAAAGAATATTATGGAATTATCCGTTCTACTTTTTTGCTTGATATAAATAAGCGACTTTGTTTTCAAAATTATAAAGTGAAAGCGGCTAATGATGCTAATGAAATGTTGGCTTTTGTAAAAAACTATAAATAGTTATATAAATTTAAAAGATTTTATATTACAATATATTTATAGTAAATGGGGGAAATTATGTCAAAGCATTTAGGAGTAGTAGTTAGGGGTATTAAAGCGCCAATTATTAGGAGTAATGAAAATATTGTAGATTTTGTTACTGATGCAGTTTTATCTGCTTCAAAGCATGAGAATTTTGAAATTAATGATGGTGATATTATTGCTGTTACAGAATCGGTTGTTGCTCGTAGCCAAAATAATTATGTATCGATTGATGATATTGCTGATGATATTAATCGTTTATTTTCAAATTCCACAATCGGTTTAGTATTTCCGATTTTAAGTCGTAATCGTTTTTCGATGATTTTAAAAGGAATTGCGAGGGCTAAGCAAAAAATTATATTACAATTATCTTTGCCTAGTGATGAAGTAGGTAATCATTTATTGAGTTGGGGTCAGCTGGATGATATTAAATTTAATCCATTTCAAGATTGTTTGACTGAGGTAGAGTTTAGAAAATATTTTCCAGATACTACTCATATATTTACTGGTGTTGATTATGTGGAATATTATCGTCAATTAATAGAATCAGAAAATTGTGAATGCAAAATTATTTTTTCGAATAAAGTTACTTCGATATTAGAATATTGTGATCAAGTTTTATGTTGTGATATTCATAGCCGTCAGCGGAGTCAGAAATTATTGAAAAATGCGGGTGGAGATTGTGTTTTAACTTTAGCTGATATTTTGGCACAAAAAAGTAAAGATCATGGCTATAATGAGGAATATGGATTATTGGGTTCTAATAAAGCTTCTGATAACTTGTTAAAGCTATTTCCTAGGGATGGGAAAAAGGTTGTTGAATCAATATATAATAAAATTTTAATGTTGACTAATAAGCGTGTTGAGGTTATGATATATGGAGATGGAGCTTTTAAAGATCCGGTTGGTCATATATGGGAATTAGCTGATCCTGTAGTTTCTCCTGGATTTACTAGTGGTCTTGTTGGTCAGCCTAATGAATTAAAAATTA
>JAEWIH010000106.1 GCA_023387245.1 Bacillota bacterium
AATATGGTTGAAGCTGGTGCTTATGAAGCTAGTGAAGAAGAAATGTTAGAAGCGATGTTAATTGGTCATCAACATATTCAAATGTTATGTAAATTCCAACAAGAAATTGCTAGTCAAGTTGGTAAAGAAAAAATGGAAGTAACATTATATGAAATCGATTCAAATATTCGGCAATTTGTTGAACAAAATTATGAAGCTAAATTACGTCAAGCTGTTTCTATACAAAAAAAATTAGAACGTTATCAAGCAATCGATGACTTAGAATTAGCCGCAAAAACTGAAGTTGAAGCTTGGTCATTTGAAAGTGAAAAAGCTAAAGATAAGGCAATTAAGCAAACTGGAGAAATGTGCCATAACATTGTTGCTAATGAAGTTAGAAGATTAATATCAGTCGATAAAATTCGTCCTGATGGCCGTAAAATTGATGAAATAAGACCCCTAAATTCTCAGGTAGATATTATTCCTAGAGTTCATGGATCTGCTTTATTTACTCGAGGAGAAACTCAGGTGTTATCAATTACTACTTTAGGAGCTAAAGGTGATGCCCAATTAATAGATGACTTAACCGAAGTTGAAGATAAACGTTTTATGCATCACTATAATTTCCCACCATACTCAGTTGGAGAAACTGGTAGAATGGGGTCTCCAGGGCGTCGCGAAATTGGGCATGGTCATTTAGGAGAAAGAGCTTTAAGTGCTATTTTGCCTAGTTATGAAGATTTTCCTTATACAATTAGAACAGTAGCTGAAGTTTTAGAATCAAATGGTTCTAGTTCGCAAGCTTCTATTTGTGCAGGTACTATGTCATTAATGGCAGCTGGTGTTCCTATAAAAGCACCTGTATCAGGGATTGCGATGGGATTAGTTACTTATGGTGATCATTATACTATTTTAACTGATATTCAAGGTATGGAAGATCATTTTGGGGATATGGACTTTAAAGTTGCTGGTACTAAGGATGGAATTACTGCTTTACAAATGGATATTAAGATTGAAGGTTTAAGTCGTCAAATTTTAGTAGAAGCATTAGCACAAGCTAAAGTTGCTCGTCAACAAATTTTAGAAAATATGTTAGCTACTATTGATTTACCACGTCCAACAGTTTCTAAATTTGCGCCTAAGATTGCGACATTAACTATTGATCCTGATAAGATTAGAGATGTTATTGGTACTGGTGGAAAAGTGATTAATGACATTATTAAAAATTGTAGTGATGTAAAAATTGATATTGATGATAATGGAATGGTAGCGATTTATCATACTGACTATGAACCTATTGAAAAAGCTAAATTGATGATTGAAAATATTGTTAGAGTAGTTAATGTTGGCGAAATATTTGATGCTAAAGTTGTGCGAATTGAAAAATTTGGGGCTTTTGTTAATTTATATGGTAATGTTGATGGCTTATTACATGTTTCTAAAATTAAATGGGAAAAAGTTGATAAAGTCACTGATGTTTTAAATGTTGGTGATATTGTTAAAGTAGTTGTTAGTGAAATTGATGATAGAGGTAGAATAAATGTTTCTGCTCGTGATTTATTGCCAAAGCCACAAAAAACGTCTTTAGATGAAAATCTTGACGAAAAACCAGTTTTTGTTCGAACATCTAGTTTTAAAGGCAAAAAGAATCAAGATTAATTTTTAGTGAGGTAAATTTATGGATTTTTTAGAATTAGCGCGTAAATATCAAGATCAAATGGTAAAAGATTTAATTGATTTAATAGCTATTCCTTCATTGAAAGATGAAAGTACTGTTACTAAAGAACAACCATTTGGTTTTCGGTGTAAAGAGGCTTTAGACTTTATGTTAAATAAAGCTAAGGCTGATGGTTTTAAAGTGGAAAATGTTGATGGATATGCCGGAGTAATTCAATTAGGTGATAATCAAAAAAATTTCGGTTTATTAGGGCATTTAGATGTTGTGCCTGTTGATGCTAGTGAGTGGGATAGTGATCCTTTTAAGGCGATAGTTCGTGATGGTATTATTGTTGGTCGTGGTGCTAATGATGATAAAGGGCCAACAATAGCTGCATATTATGCCTTAAAAATGATTAAAGACTTAGGTTTAAAAATGCATACTAATGCTCAATTAATTTGTGGTGTTGATGAAGAGAGTGGTATGGAATGTATGAAACATTTTGCTAAAGTACATCAATTACCAGATTTTGGAATTGTTCCTGATGCTTGCTTTCCAGTTGTTTTTGGTGAAAAGGGGATAATTAATTTAACTTTTAAAGGTCCAAAAGTTGAAGGTTTTAGCTTAAATTGTGGTAAACGACCAAATGTTGTTATTGGACATAGTCATGCAGTAGTTTGCCAACCTTTAGAAGCAACTCGTTTTAATGATTATTTAAAGTATAATAATTTAATAGGTAATTGTTATCAAGATGAAGAGGGTAGTCATTATATTTTAGAGGGTAAAAATTGTCATGGTTCTACGCCTCAAAAAGGTATTTCGGCAGGGTTACATATGCTAGCTTTTGTTGGTGTGGCTCATAATTATCCTCAACTAATTTCTCTAGTAAATTTACTTAGAGATTGTTTTGGTTCAACATTAGGTATTGGACATGATGGTAGTCATATGTCGGCTTTGACTATGAATGTTGGAATTTTAGATTTTAATCAAAACGATAGCAAAGTAGTATTAGATATTCGTTATCCTAATGATTTAGAGGGTAGTGATGTTATTAATAAAGTTGAGTCTGCTTTAGGATCGTTAAACTATGAATTAATTGAGAAAAGTGATTCAAAACCTTTATTTGTTGATCCTAATAGTGATTGGATCCAAACTTGTTTACGTGTTTATCGAGAAATTAGTCAAGATTATAATACTCCGCCATTAACTATGGGAGGAGGAACTTATGCTAGAACTTTGCCTAATCATGTTGCTTATGGTGCGCAGTTTCCTAAAGATGTTTGTCCTGAATGGGTTGGAGGCCCACATGAAAAAAATGAAGGTTTTCCGATTGAGTCATTAGTTAAGGCTAGTGCTATTTATGCTAAATTAATTAGCGAGTTATGTTGCTATGAGGATGCGTAAAAAAAAGTGGCAAGATCAATTTTTGGGCCAAGATTTAAAAAATTTAATTAAAGATCCATTTATATATCGTAATCATTGGCAAGAAACTTTTGGTTTTAATGATATTCATTTAGAGATTGGTAGTGGCAAGGGTGATTATTGGTTTCAAATGGCTCAAATGTATCCGAATAAATTATTTATTGCATTAGAAAAAGATCCTACTTGTGTTGCGGTAGCATTGCGTAAAGTGATTGATTTTAATTTAAATAACGCATTTATGATAATTGGTGATGCTAATCAGTTAGAATTGATGTTTGATAAGTGTGAAGTTAATGTTATTCATCTAAATTTTTCTGATCCATGGCCTAAAAGTAGATATCATAAAAGGCGTTTAACTGCTAATGCTTTTCTTAATTGTTATTCTAAAATATTAAAATCTAAAGGTGAAATCCAATTAAAAACTGATAATAGGCTTTTGTTTGGATATAGTATTGAAACTTTATCACAGTCGGGATTTATATGTACTAGTTGTGATTTAGATTTTAGATCTAAGTTACATGATTTTGATCCAATGACTGAATATGAAAAGAAATTTATTGATTTAGGGCAACCGATATATAGATGCGTTTTTGTAAAGGGAGAATAATTATGAATACTTTTGATTTGTTTAAGCAAGCGACCGAGATTGATGGTATTTCTGGTCATGAACAAAATATTAGTCGTTGGTTTGTGTCTTTAATTAAAGATTATGTAGATGAAATTAAGTATGATCGTTTAGGTTCGGTAGTTGCTATTAAGAAATCGAAAAATCCTAATGCTAGAGTATTAATGATTGATGGTCATTTAGATGAAGTGGGATTTATTGTTAAATATATTCATAAAAATGGCTGTTTAGGCATTAAAGAAATTGGTGGTTGGTTTGCTCAAAATCTACTATCTTCTCGAGTAACATTAACGACTAAAAATAATCAAACATATCAAGGATGTATTACTTCAATTGCTCCTCATCTACTAAGTGTTGAGGCTAGAAATAAAGTGATTGCTATTGATAATATGCTAGTTGATTGTGGATTTAGAAGTCAAGAGGAAGCGTTGGCGGCTGGTGTTGAAATTGGTAATATGATTGTTGTTAATGGGCAATGCCAGAAATTGTCTGAAACGCGATTAGTGGCTAAAGCGATTGATAATCGTTATTCTTTAGTTATGATGATTGAATTGGCTAGAGCTTTAAAAGAATATGAATTAGATTATGATTTAGTATTTAATGCTAGTGTTCAGGAAGAGGTTGGTTTACGAGGAGCTATGACTGCTAGTTGTTTAATTAATCCTGATCTAGCAATTGTATTAGATTGTTCTCCTTCTTCTTGTCCATATGATAATAATTCTTTGGGACAAATTGGTAGTGGAGCATTGATTAGAGTTTTAGATGGTGGTTTTATTCCTAATCAAGCTTTTATTGATTATTATATTGAGATGTTAGAGTCTACTAATTCGAAATATCAATATTTTATTAGTGCAGGTAATACGAATGCTAGTGTTATTCATAAGTATGGTATTGGTGTTGTAACTTTGACGGCGTGTATTTGTGGTCGTAGTTTACATACTTGTTCTAGTGTTATCGATTTAGAGGATTATAGTGCGGTTTATAATGGTTTAAAATTAATGTTGACTAAATTAAATGATTCTAAAATTGACGAATTACTTAATTCTATGCGATAATGTAACAAAGGGGTTTGAAGATATGATATTTGATAAAATTTTAAAAATATTTACTGATGAATATGATGATGATGAAATTATTGATAAGCGTGAAAAAAAGACTAAAGAAATAGTTAAACCTAAAGATAGTGCGGTTGTTAAAACTTCTCAAATGAAGACTATTAGTTCGGAATCATTAGATGAAAATAGTAATTTGAGAAGGGCTAAACCGTTTACTAAATTAACTACTTCTCGTGAAGATGAAGAAGTAGTTAAGCAACATACTTTTGGGGCTTCTAGTAGTTTTAAGAGAATTGATTTTGATCCGGTTGTTAATATAGAAGAACAGCCTAAAAAAGAAGAGGTTCCTAATTTAGAAGCGGCTCCGCTGACAATGAAATTTAATGCGGAGGCTTTAAAACAAAAACCGTTTATTTCTGCTAATGAAAATAACCAAAAGAAGCCTAGTATCAATTATCAAACAAAATCAACTTCTGCTGCTAATAGTGCTAATCCAAATTATTATAAACCGAGTGCAGTTATTTCGCCGATTTATGGTTGTAAAGACTTAAATGTTGCTAATAATGATAATGTATCTAAGGCGCCAAAAAAGGTGTTTAAGTCAGAAATTGAGAAGGATGATCCCGTTTTATCGCCAATGTATGGTGTTGTTACTGAACAGATGAAAGCTGTTAATCCTGATAAAAAACCTGCTCCTGTTCGTCAAAGGAAACAGGCAAGTGGCAATATGACTTTAGAAGAAATGTTGTCTATGGATGCGCATGATCAAAATTTAGAATTTACTCTTTTTGATGTGAAAGTTGATCAAAACGAGTTTGTTAGTCGTGAAAATAAGGTAATTAAGGAAGATTAGTATGAAAACTGCTTATTTTATTGGTATTAAAGGTTCTGGTATGTCGGCTTTGGCTATGATATTGTTGGATCTTGGTTATCAAGTTAGCGGTAGTGATGTAGATCAATATATTTTTACACAAACACCTCTGTTAGAGAGAGGTGTTTCTATTTATTCTTTTAATGAAAAAAATATTAAAAATTTTGATTTGATTATTATTGGTAATTCGATGGATGAAAGCAATCCTGAAGTTAAGGCTGCTTATAAGTCTGGGTCTTTAGTATATAGATATTTTGAATTTTTGGGCAAATTATTTAAAGAATATCCTAATAGTATTGGAGTGGCTGGTTCACACGGTAAGACGACCACAACTGGAATGATTTATGCTTATTTAAAACCGTATTTTGAGGCTGGGTATTTAATTGGTGATGGCCATGGTTTAATTAGTAATGAGACTAATGCTTTAGTAATTGAATCATGTGAGTTTCAAGATCATTTTTTGAGCTATTATCCTCAAATTGGTGTTATTACTAATATCGATTTAGATCATATTGATTATTTTAAAAATTTAAATAATTACGTTGCTAGTTTTCAAAAATTTGCTGATCAGTGTCAAAAGGCTTTAGTAATTAATGGTGATGATATAAATTGTCAAAAAATAGAGCATCCTAATAAAATTACTTTTGGTTTTAGTAATAGTTGTGATATTGCGGCAATAAATATTGTTCATGAGAATAATGTTACTACTTTTGATTTGAAGCTAAATCAAATCATTATTAATAATGTGAGTGTTAATTTTGTTGCTGATCATAATTTATATAATTTATTGGCTGCTATTGGTGTTTGTGTTTCATTAGGATATACAAACAAACAAATTTTAGAACATTTAAATGATTATCAAGGTGCTTCTAGACGTTTTGTTGTTGAAGAAGTTAGTGATTATATTTTGATTGATGATTATGCTCATCATCCGACTGAAATTAAAGTTACTATTCAGGCTTGTCGAGATCGTTTTAAAAATTTGCCAGTTACTTTAGTTTATAAGCCCGATCGGATTAGTAGACTAGATTATTTTATTAAAGAAACTAAAGAGGCAATGATTTTGGCAGATAATCCAGTAATTACTGATTTTATGCTAAGTGCTTTTAAGGAAGATCCTAATTTTGATATTGAGGGCTTTTATAACAAGTTAGGACCAGAAATTTATCATTTTTGTGAAGATGATAAAATAGCTGAAAAATTATATAACTTTGGCCCGGGTGTTTTTTTGTTTGTTAGTACTAAAGATGTTTATCGGATTAAAAATCAGCTTAAGGAGTATATATTAAGTAAAAGTTAATTTCATATAATGAAATTAACTTTTTTTATAAATAAGTTATAGTAAATTATTTTTTACTTGTTATAATGAAATAAATAAATAACTCTAAATTTATCAAAAACATTTAGTTAAATAAACGAATCAAATAAAGGTATTATTATGATTTTGTTAGAATTAAAAAAAGTACACAAGAAAAAATATATATTATTTACTGTTTTCTTT
>JAEWIH010000023.1 GCA_023387245.1 Bacillota bacterium
ATTATGTTCAGAATGTGGATATAAGAATATTGATGTGAAAAACTTAGCATTGAGAGAGTGGACTTGTCCAGAATGTGGTACAAAACACGATAGAGATATAAATGCAAGTAAAAACTTACTAAAATTAGTAATATAATTTTGGTATTATCTTGAGGTAGGAACTACCTTGTTGGCTTGGGTAAACTTGTACCGTTGGGTATATTGACCAAGAAGCTCCCGCTTCTATAAGTGGTGAGTAGTTCACCTAGTCGTTACTTTGAATAACCATTACATATCCACTATCAACAATAACAGTACCAAATTCTTGAATTATTTCATTCGATAATCCTAAATTATTGAACTGTAATAAATTGGTTTTTTCTAAATTATATTCAAAACCAATTAAAGTAATTGTACTATCATATAATGGAAAAAAGCTTATATATTTATAATGACTTTTAGAAATCATGTGAATGCCTGGCGATAAAATATATGCTTTATTATCTTTATCTCTAAAAGTAATATCAGCAGGCTGATATTTAAGAGTTAGTAATAAATTATTAAAGCTATGATCAATCCGCCTTGATAAACCACCAGTGATAATTAGATGTTTATATCCAAGTTCTAAAGCATATTTAATTGCCAATTCGCAATCACTTTCATCTTTTTGAGCCGGATAAGAAATTATGTCATCAGAAAATTTTTTAATTACTTCTAAATCATTATAATCAATTGAATCAAAATCACCAATAGCTAATTTCATATGCACATTAGACTTAGATAAAAACAAAGCACCTTTATCTACTCCAATATAATCACAATCAACACTTAAAATTTCATCGCTCAAATTCAAAGCAATAACACAAATATCTTTATTCATAAAAATTATTCCTGACAATATGTTTTAGCTTCAAATCTGATTCTATTAACTTTAGCACGCTCATGATATCCTTTAGCAATCAGTTTAGAACCCTCAAAAACCTCGACCTCAAATAAAAATATACGATTATCGGTTTGAATTAATTTTGATTTACAAATAACACTCGCCCCAAGTGGGCTAGCCTTTAAATGTTCTATATTTACTTTAGTACCAACCGTAATATAGCCCGTTTCTAAATAAGGCATTATCGAATTATGACAAGTGTGTTCAATAAAATTAATTAATGCCGGTGTAGCAAATACTTTGGCAGTACCCGAACCTAAAGATGTAGCCAAATGTTGCTCATCTACAACCATTTCAGCCTGAATTTGTTTATTTAGTAATTCCATATAATCCTCCATAAATATAGTTTAGCATATTTAACTTTTAATTTTATAAATGATGATATATAATTATCAAGAAAGTGGTATATAAAAATGAAATTAAAAAAAATATTAGAAATAATTAAAGAATATATTGTTGATATTAAAAATATAGTTGATATTGATATAGATTATATTAGCTATGATTCTAGAGAAGTTGTCCCCAACACTTTATTTGTAGTTAAAGGACAACATTTTAAAATAGAATATTTAGAACAAGCAATTAGTCAAGGTGCCAGTGCCATTATTAGTCAACAATTTTATGATGTTAATATACCCATAATTGTTGTAAATAATATCCGTAATATTTTAGCACCATTAGCAAAGCAATTTTATTACTACAATCCAGATAGTTTAAAAATAACTGGAATTACTGGAACTAAAGGTAAATCTTCGACTACTTATTTTTTAAAAAATATTATTGATTATAGTATCAATAAAAAAAGCGCTTTTCTTTCTTCTATTAATAGCTATGATGGAACAATAGAATTTGAATCACATTTAACAACCCCTGAACCATTTGAATTATTTAAACATTTATATAATGCTAGTAATAATGATTGTCATTATTTAACGATGGAAGTCAGCTCGCAAGCATTAAAAATGAAACGCTGTTCTACAATCAATTTTGATATCGGAGTATTTTTAAATATAGATAATGATCATATATCAGAAAACGAACATCCAAACTTTCAAGATTATTTATCTTCTAAATTACTACTTATAAGTCAATCTAAAAAATTTGTTTTGAATTTAGATGCTAACTTAAACGGTCATTTAATTAAACATAATCATTTAATTACTTTTTCTCAAATTAATCAAAAAGCTAATTATTATATACATGATATTCAAGCTTTAAACGATAAAGTTATTTTTAAACTAAATGACGAAATTTATCAAATCAATATGTTAGGCACATTTAATGTCGAAAATGCTGCAGCAGCAATCATTTGTGCTAAAGAATATGGCTTTACATATGAACAAATATATCAAGGAATTTTAAACACATACATTCCAGGTCGTATGAATTACCATCAAACAAAAGATCAAAAAGTAACTATTATAGTCGATTATGCCCACAATAGTTTAAGTTTTAATGCTTTATTATCTTCTGTTCGCAACCAATATCACGATTATAATATTTATATTGTATATGGTTGCCCTGGAAATAAAGCTAAAAATCGTCGCAGTGAATTAGCACATATTGTTAATAAATATGTCGATAAAGCCTTTATTTGTATGGAAGATCCAGGTTATGAAGATCCTAGTGATATTGCTAGTGAAGTAGTAAGTCATTTAGTGATTCCAAGTGAAATTATTCATGATCGTCAACAAGCGCTATTAGCAGCAATCAAAAAGCGAAATAGCGATCGTAATACTATAATTTTATTTACAGGTAAAGGTGAAGAAACGCGCCAAAAGATTTTAGATAAATATGTTGACACTATGTCTGATGAAGAAATAGCAATTAAAGCAATTAATGATTTAGATAACGGTTTAATATAAATTATATCTGCCTTGTAATTGATAAAAATCAGCATCTTGACAAATATAGCCTAGTAGCTGATTAATTTTTAATTCAATTTCAAAATAATCTTTTTGATATTGATTAATTTTAGAAGCTATATATTGATTATTTTCTTTTAAATATCTTCTAGCATTTTCTTTAAATGCTAGAAGATTAATTTTTTTAAGCGGCGATAAATTGTTAACTTCTTTTTTCGTAATATTAAATAAAATCATTAATAAAGTTCTACGAATACGGCTAGTAGAATAACGTTTAGAAGTACAATTTTTAATAAAAGAATTGTAATCATTATTGATTAATATTTCTTTTTTAAACAAATTTTCAATACCTTCTTCTACTAAAAAGATATTAGCTAAATCTTGTTTAGAACTACTTAAAATTTTATATTTTAAATAAGGAAAAATAATGTCAGGATAATAACTATTTTCCAAATTAATTAAACTATATTTTTGATATGTTTTTTCAGTTCGATGCTTACGAATAGCACTAGCAGAAACAAAATTTTTAATAGTATCTAAGTCATGATAATTATTTTCTCTTTGAATAATTATAGGTTTAATGTGCGGATATTTTTTTAAAGCACGCAAATATGATATAGCTAAAATGTCATTCGCAAATAACTGATTATTATTCCTTAAAACTTTATTATACGAATTACCAGCAGCTAGTCTAGCTTTAATCCATTGTTGGCCAACATTACTATTAGCTATTTCAAACAATAAATCTATATTAGTATTTTCAGCCCCAAATACTACATAATCGACTTTAGCCAAATTAGCACACTCTACCATACCGTGACTAAAATTTTTAGCTGACTGTAAAGCAAAAACAGAAGGTAATTCGCATATAATATCTACGCCATTATCAATCGCATTTCTAGCTCTTTTAAATTTGTTAAACAAAGCAATTTCACCTCTTTGAACTACATGTGGAGACATTATAGCAACAACGATGTCTCCATATTTCTTACTTTGTTCTAAATGATATAAATGTCCTGTATGAAAAGGATTATATTCAACAAAAATACCTACTTTTTTCATAATTATAATATTAACACTAAATTGACCATTTATTCAAAAATAACTATAATAATTTTATGAAAAAATTTATTGAATATACTCTAAAACATAATCGCTGGTTATTAGTGATTTATCGAATAATCGGTTCGCTGTTTTTTAAGTGTTTAGGATTATTTTTTAGAATAGAAGATGATATTGTTTTATTTAGAAGCAACTCTAATCAATATAACGATTCTCCCAAAGCGATTTTAGAATATTTACTATCACATTCTAATAAATATTCATATCGATATTATTATGCTAGTAATCAAAACATCAATCATCCTTTAGTAATTACGATTAAACCCGATAGTTTAAAATATTTTATCATTGCTTTAAAAGCTAAATACTGGATATGTAGTGTCAATATTGAAAGAGGATTATCTTTTAAGAAAAGAAAAACAATTTTTTTAAATACTTGGCATGGTGTAGCCATTAATAAAATGGGGAATGATGTTAATAATCGAGTTGATTTTAATTGGACAAATGTTGACTATGTAACAATTTCCAATGATGCTGAAATTAATATTTATAAACAAGCATTTAATTGTTTAGAAAGCAGTTTTTTAAAATGTGGTTTACCTAGAAATGATGAACTATATTCGATTAGTCAAACAAAAATTTTAGAAACTAAACAATTAATGAAATTACCACTAAATAAAAAAATCATATTATATGCGCCTACATGGAGAGATAGTCAAAATCATGGCCATGATTATACTATTAAGCCACCAATTGATTGGAATCATTGGTACAATCTTTTAGGAAATGATTATATTATATTATTGCGTTGTCATCCAAATACTACTAAATTATTAGGAGTAGAATTTAATGATTTTATTTATGATGGAACTAAATTTAGTGCTAATCAAAATTTAGTAGTCTCTGATATATTAATTAGTGATTATTCAAGTATTTTTTATGATTTTGCTATATTAGAACGTCCAATGTTTTGTTTTGGTTATGATTATGAACAATATGTTAAAAGCCGTGGTTTTTATTACGATTTGGAACAAAATTTTTATTGTGGTATTATTAAAGAAGAAAAAGCGCTTTTAAATCATATTTTATATTTGGACTATGAACGAGCAATTAAACATACTAAGTCTTTAAAGTCTAAACATATTCAATATGGTGGAAATGCTTGCTTAGTTTGTATTAATAGTTTATTTGGAGCTAAAAATGAAAATTGATATAGTTGTTACTTGGGTTGATGGTAGCGATGCTTATTGGCAAAATGAGCGTAATTTGTATGTTGATGAATTAATGATAAATAATGATTATCGTGATAACGGTCTTTTTAAATTTTGGTTTAGAGCAATTGAAAAGAATTTGCCATGGATAAATAAAATTCATTTAGTAACTATGGGCCATATACCAAAATTTTTAGATACTAATCATCCTAAGTTATCAATTGTCAAACATAGTGATTTTATTCCTAGTGAATACTTACCAACTTTTTCAGCTAATACTATAGAATTAAATATTCATCGTATTAAAGGATTAAGTCCCCATTTTTTATATTTTAATGATGATGTTTTTGTTTTGTCTCATTTATCACCCACCGATTTTTTTCGTGATGATAAAGTAGTTGATATTGGAGTACTTGCCCCAATAATGCCTGCTCGTTATAATTCTATTAGTAATTTAATGTGCAATAATGTAGGTTGTTTAAATGAAAAATATAATATAAAAGAGGTAATTCAAAAAAATCGAAGAAATTGGTTTTCGTATAAGTATGGTCATTATGCTTTATTATCGATTATTTTTAGTTTTTTTCCCCGATTCATCGGTTTTTATGAACCGCATTTAGTACCGCCATTTAAAAAAGAAAATTTTGAAAAAGTATGGGACTTATATTTTGAACAATGTCATAATACTTGCTTAAATAAAGTCCGTAACTTTAAAACAGATGTTAATCATTGGTTAGTACGTGATTATCAATTAGTAACTAACCAGTTTGTTGCTAGAAGGCGTAAATTTGGTAAATATTTAATGCTAAATAATGAAAAAGATGTCCAAAATGCTTGTCGTATTATTGCTAGTCAAAAATATCCGATTTTATGTCTAAATGATCACTTTAATGATAGTATTGATGTTGATAAAATGTCTAAATTACTAGCTTATAGTTTTGAGGAATTATTTTATGATAAATCGTCTTTTGAAAAATAAATTCAGTTATTTATTAATTATGATGACTATTGTTTCGCTACTAGCATTTTTTATTAATAGCGA
Organism: Bacillota bacterium; assembly: GCA_023387245.1. Classification (GTDB taxonomy): domain Bacteria; phylum Bacillota_I; class Bacilli_A; order Erysipelotrichales; family Erysipelotrichaceae; genus DUUI01. Next base: position 6,103 of record JAEWIH010000023.1, read on the forward strand.
ATCATTTATCGTCATTAATTTAATATTATGGTTTAGTTTTGGAATATTTAGTTCTATTAATCAAGGATTTAAAGTAATTAGATTTTTATTTTTATGTTCCTTTTTTAATTTTTTAATCGGTCGTCTACTACTAATTTTATTAGGCATTAGTCATGAAGCTTATTTTTTTAAAACGTCCTGGGATGAGGCAGGAGTACGTTTAATTTTATTTTCATTAATTGTTTTAGTGCTCACTTTTTATATTCTAGACACTTTAAAACCAATTACTAGTAATAGTCGCATTTTTGTTAATTGTAATTATAAATTGCTATTTTATATATTTTTCTTAATTTTTTTAATTTCGACATTTAATGCCCTAGATCGGATGTATTTTGTAGTTTCTAATGATTATTTGGCTATTTATCGAGGTGAATTTATTCCAAAATTACCTTTTTTAGTTGCTAAATTTGGTGATTTTTTAATACCATTATTT